>NZ_JBEXMD010000033.1:0-120548 GCF_040610315.1 Amycolatopsis sp. NPDC004169 | reverse complement strand
AGGATGATGAAGCTGTAGAGCGCGATCTCGCCCAGCAGGAACGACCAGTGGGTCGGGAACACCTTGTTCATCTGGTGCCGCAGGCCCTTGGCCAGCCGGTAGCGCTGGTCGGCGTTGTTCGCGGCCTCGCCCAGCGCCTTCCCGACCGGGCTGGTGCCCTTGGTCGGCGTGGTGAGTGAACTCATCGGCACCCGCTCCTCCCGGCCGTCCCTTCCTGCGACCGTTACACCGGGAGATCGGCGCTGCAACGAGACAGCGCGATTTGGATCGACTTTGCATCGTTATGACGCCTCCTCGTCGCGCAGAAACGACGCTGGACTCGTAATGTCGGCAGCGTTGCATCGTCAACGCAGCGAAAGGGTGATCGTGGCCAGGATCTTTCGGTCGGTAGTCCGCTCGGCCCTCGACGACGTCTTCGCCTGGCACGCCCGGCCCGGGGCGATCGCGCGGCTCACCCCGCCGTGGCAGCCGGTGCGCGTCGGCGCCGAGGCGGGTTCGCTGCGCGACGGCACGGCGAAACTCGTCCTGGCCGGCTGCGTGCCGTGGGTGGCCGCGCACGACGCCGGCGGCTACGAGCCACCCCACCAGTTCGTCGACCGGCTCGCCAATCCCGTGCTGCGGTGGCGGCACACGCACCGGTTCGAGGCGGCCGGTCCGGACCGGACCCTGGTCACCGACCACGTCGACACCCCGGTGCCGGAAGCGCTGCTGCGGTCGATGTTCGCCTACCGCCACCGGCAGCTGGCGGCGGACCTGGCCGCGCACCAGCGGTACCGGCACGAGCCGCTGACGGTCGCGGTGACCGGGGCGCGCGGGCTGGTCGGCACGGCGCTGACGGCGATGCTGACCACCGGGGGACACCGGGTCGTCCGGCTGGTGCGGCGCCCGGCGGAGACGGCGGACGAACGGACGTGGCAGCCGGACGACCCCGCCGCCGACCTGCTCACCGGCGTCGACGCGGTCGTGCACCTGGCCGGCGCCTCGGTGGCCGGCCGCTTCGACGAGCGGCACCGGCGGGCGGTGCGGGACAGCCGGATCGGACCGACGCGGGCGCTCGCGGAGCTGGCCGCCCGCACGCCCGGCGGACCGGGGGTGTTCGTCTCGGCGTCCGCGGTCGGCTACTACGGACCGGACCGGGGCGACGAGGTCCTCGACGAGCAAAGCGAGCGGGGACAGGGGTTCCTGGCCGACGTCGTCGCCGACTGGGAGGCGGCCACCGAACCGGCGTCGGCGGCGGGGCTGCGGGTGGTCCGGGTGCGCACGGGCCTGGTGCTGAGCCCGCGCGGCGGCCTGCTGCGGCTGCAGTACCCGCTGTTCGCCGCCGGGCTCGGCGGCCCGCTCGGCGCCGGACGGCAGTGGATGCCGTGGATCGGCCTCGACGACCTGGCCGAAATCTACCTGCGGGCCGTGACCGACACCGTCCTCAGTGGACCGGTCAACGCGGTGGGCCCGGAACCGGTGCGCAACGCCGAATACACGCGCACGCTGGCCGCGGTGCTCAAGAGGCCGGCGCTGCTCAAGGTGCCGTCGTTCGGCCCGCGGCTGCTGCTGGGGGAGGACGGCGCCCGCGAGCTCGCGTTCGCCGACCAGCGCGTGGTGCCCCGCCTGCTGACCGACCTGGGCCACGACTTCCGGCACCGGCGCCTGGCGGACGCGCTCGGCCACCTGCTGGGCACGGCGACGGCCCCGGTGTTCGAGGACTCGATGGCGGAAGGAACGGCATGACGACGGTGCACCGTTCGGCCCCGGCCCCGCTGGCCTTGGCCGGCTTCTTCGCCGCGGTGGCCGCGGTCGCCGTCGTGGGCAGCCTGGCGGCCACCCGCTCGAGGGACGTCTACACCGCGCTGGCCCAGCCGCCGTGGGCACCGCCGTCGTGGCTGTTCGGTCCGGTGTGGACGGTGTTGTACATCCTGATCGCGGTGTCCGGCTGGCTGTTCTGGCGCGCCCCGGGCACCCGGGCCGGCTTCGCCTGGTACGCGGCGGGCCTGGTCCTCAACGCGGCGTGGACACCGCTGTTCTTCGCCGCCGGCGCCTACACGCTCGCCCTGGCCGAGATCGTGCTCCTCGACATCGTCATCGCGGGCACGGCGGCGGTGTTCCGCAGGCGTTCGAGGACCGCAGCGGCGCTCCAGCTGCCGTACCTGGCCTGGACCCTGTTCGCCACAGCCCTCAACGCGGCGATCGTCGTGCTCAACCCCTGATCGCCGCGTCCTCCTGCCGTCGAATGGATCACCGGGCTTTGAAGATCCGGCCCACGCCGACGGCGAGGCACAGCGCCAGCCCCCAGCCGGCCACGGTGAACGCCGCGGCGACCCAGCCCGCCCAGCCGCTCGCGGCCCAGAAGTCCCGCTGCTTCAAGTTCACCACCGGCAGGAGCAGGTCCAAGGTGTAGAGGAACGAGTTGAACTCCGGCACCTTGTCGCGCGTGGGGACGAGCCGGTCACCGGCGAAGGTGAAGATCAAGGACCCGGTGACCTGCAGCACCAGCCACCACCACAGGACCTGGAGCGGCCGGTACCCGTAGCGCACGGTCCACCGCAGCAGCAGCCCGGACAGGCGCGAGGCCCGGCCGGCGAAACCCGGCAGCGACTTCCGCCTCGCGGTCTCACCCGCGACTGCCACTTTCGCTGCCTCGTCGTCGAACCCCGCCTTCTGGTAGACGGCCGCGAGCTGTGCGTAGATCTGGGGGACGTACCGCTTGTTCAGCTGCAGCCAGCGCAACCGGTCGTCGACGCTGGGGACTCCCGTCCCGTCATGAGGCAGGCTCCGGTAGTCGAAGTCGTGCAGGAGCACTTTGGCGGGCCAGTTGGCTTCGCAGTCGTCCAGGTGCCCGGCCGTCGCACCGGACAGGTCGATCTCCCCGGTGGGCCGTTCCCCGATGTGCAGGGCGAGCGTCCGCCCGATCGTCGCACCCGCCAACGTCAGCGCAGGCCCGTTCGAGGCCGAGGCGAACGCCGCGCCGGTGAAGTCGAGATCGCCGGTGATGTTCGCGTCGCGCAGGAACACGGTCCCGTCGGCGTGGAAGTCCTTGCCGAACTCGGCGGACTGCGCGACGGTGATCCGGTCGCCGCTCAGCGCGGCGCCGTGTTGCTCGAACCGTCCGCCGGTACAGCTGAGCCTGCCGCCGATCTTCGCGTCGGTCAGGTCGACTTCGCCGTCGGCCACGAAGCCGCCGCAGAACAGCGCGTCCCGCGTGATACCCAGGGCCTTGGCCGTCAGCACCACGTCGCCGGGATTGCCGAAGTGCCCGCCGGTGCAGCGGAGGCTGCCGCCGATCGCGGCGTCGTTGAACACGACCTTTCCCGTCGCGCGGAAGGCCGCCCCGGTCGTCTCCCGGCACAAGGCGACGTCCCGGCCGACCGTGGCGCCGGTCGCGTCGATCGCCACGTCGGCCTTGTTCTCGAACTGGCCTCCTTCGCACCAGAGGTTGCCGTCGATCTCCGCTCCGGCGAGCAGGAGCTTGCCGTTGAGCTCGAAGCCGCTGCGGCAGATCATGTTCTGCTTGAGCTCGGCCCTGGCCAGGTCCAGTGCGGTGCCGCCGATGTTGTGGAACGAGCCGCCGGACAGGTCGAGCTGACCGCGGATCCGGCAGCCCGTGAGATCCGCTCCACCGTCCACGTGGGAGCCTGCGGTGAAGATGGCGTCCTGGTCGACGGCCAGCTGGCTGAACTCCAGCGCGCTCCCACCTCGATTGCGGAACCGGCCCCCGGCGCAGTTGAGCTCGCCTTCGATGTGCGCGCCGATCAGCTGGACTGCGCCGGTGGAGCGGAATCCGGCGTCCAGGTAGACGTTCTCCTCGACCAGCAGGTCGGACGCCTCGATCGCCACCCCGCCCGGGTTGGAGAACTCGCTGTCACCGCATTGGAGCTGGCCACCGATGTGGGCGCCGACCAGGCGGACGATGCCCTTGGCGCGGAACCCGCCGGAGCACCGCACGTCCTGGTCCACCCGCAGGCCGTCCGCGAGCAGCACGACGGCACCCGGGTTGCGCAGGTGACTGCCGGAAAAATCGGCCTGGCCGCGGATGTGACCACCGGTCAACCGGATTTCCCCGGTGCACCGGCAATCCTCGACGGTGAGACCGAACTCGGTGCGCACCTGGTCCGCGTGCAATCCGTTCAGCTCGCACCGGGTGAAGCAGAGAATCAGCGCCCGGGTCTGTTGCAGGTTGACCGGATTCGGGAAGCGGCACCGGGCGAATTCGACCGCGACCTTCAGCACCGCCGCTTCGAGATCCAGATCTCCGGTGATTTCGGCGTTCCTGATCACCAGCATCCGGCAGCCGGGGTAGGCGTCCTGCCGCAACAGCACCTGCCGGACCAGTTCGGCTCGCAGCGGCTGGTCGGCGGCGTCGAAATCGACGCGATCACCCCGGCTGACCGCATCCCACAAGCCGCGTTCGGCGGCGGTCAATCGTCGTCGTTCCAGCATGTCGCCTCCCGACTCCCGGACGAACGGAGTCGTCCGGAAGTCGGCGGCTTGTGCGCGGCGTGTTATTGTCCCGAGTGGAGTTCACCCGGATGATGCAATTTCACGGCGTTTCGATGCCGTTCGGAAATGTGGCCGAAACCAGAACTCCGCCGTCGCGTCCGAGCGAGCCACGGGACTTCGTTCCGTTGTGGACATGCTGGCGGTCGGCCTGCGCTTCAGGCCTCCAGGCCGAGGTGCTCCCGCAACGTCGTGCCGGTGTATTCCGTCCGGAACGAGCCGCGCTCCTGCAGCAGGGGCACCACCGTGTCCGCGAACTCGTCCAGCCCGCCCGGGGTCACGTGCGGGACCAGGATGAAGCCGTCGCTCGCGTCGGCCTGGACCAGGTCGTCGATCGCCGCCGCCACCGTTGATGGGGAGCCGATGAACGTCTGCCTGCCCGTCACCTCGATGATCAGGTCGCGGGTCGACAGGTTCTTCGCCTCCGCCAGCTGCCGCCACTCGCGGGCGGTGGCGATCGGGTCGCGGTACATGCGGACGCTGGCGCGGCCGGGGGCGATCGTCGAGCCGTCGACCACCGGGTCCGTCGAGGGCAGCGGGCCGTCGGGGTCGTGGGCGGACAGGTCGGTGTTCCAGACCTGCTCGAGGAACTTGATCGCCGTCTGGCCGCTGACCTGCTGGCGGCGGACCACGTGGGCGCGTTCGTGGGCGTCGGCGTCGGTGTCGCCGAGGACGAACGTCGCCGCCGGGAGGATCACCAGCTGCTCCGGCTTGCGGCCGTACTTCGCCAGGCGGCCCTTGACGTCGGAGTAGAACGCCTGGCCGGCTTCGAGCGTGCCGTAGCGGCTGAAGATCGCGTCGGCGGTGGCCGCGGCGAACTCGCGGCCCTCGTCGGAGTCTCCCGCCTGGATGATCACCGGGCGGCCCTGGGGGCTGCGGGGGACCGGGAACCGGCCTTCGATGTCGAAGTGGGCGTCGTGGTGGGCGAACGCGCCGGCCTCGGGGTCGCGCAGGAACACCCCGGCGTCGGCGTCCGCGACGACTTCGTCGCCGCGCCAGGAGTCGAACAGCTCCCACGCCGTGCGCAGGAACGTCTCCGCGCGCTCGTAGCGCTGGTCGTTCGGGAGGAACCCGCCGCGGCGGAAGTTCTCGCCGGTGAAGGCGTCCCACGACGTGACGACGTTCCAGGCCGCGCGCCCGGCGGAGAGGTGGTCGAGCGAGGCGAACTGCCGCGCCACCTCGAACGGCTCGTTGAACGTCGAGTTGATCGTGCCGGCCAGCCCGAGCCGCTCGGTGACCGCGGCCAGCGCGGACAGCACGGTGAAGGTGTCCGGGCGGCCGACCACGTCGAGGTCGTAGATCTGCCCGCCCTGCTCGCGCAGCCGCAGCCCTTCGGCCAGGAAGAAGAAGTCGAACTTCGCACGTTCGGCGGTCTGGGCGAGCTTGACGAAGGAGCTGAACTCGATGTGGCTGCCGGCCTCCGGGTCGCTCCACACGGTCGTGTTGTTGACGCCGGGGAAGTGCGCCGCGAGGTGGATCTGCTTGCGGGTCATCTCGGGGCCTCCTCAGACAGCGGCGTAGCGGTTGGCGGGCCGGGACAGGCCGAGCAGGCCCCGCAGGGTGCTCGCTTCGTACTCGGTGCGGAAGGCGCCCCGTGACCGCAGCTCCGGGACCAGGCCGCGGGTGACGGCGGTGAGGTCGTGCGGCACGGCACCCGGGCGCAGGCGGAAGCCGGAAAGCCCGGCCTGCTGCCAGTCGAGCAGCAGGTCGGCCAGGCCGGCCGGGGTGCCGGTGAAGACGTGGGCATCGGAGGTGAACGGGGCGCCGAACCGGTCGTCGAGCCGGGCCTTGCGGTCGGCGGCGGCCTGCTCGGTCTCGTCGAGGAACACCACGACGTCGCCGAAGACGTGCAGGGTCTCGCCACCGCGGCCCGCCTTCTCCTGCTCCTCGCGCACGGCGGCGACGATCGCGCCGGCTTGCCCGCGGTCGAACGGCGTGACGTAGACGACGTCGGCCGAACGGGCGGCGAGCCGGTACGGGATGGCGGCGTGGGCGAGCGCGCTGACCAGCGGCTGGCCCTGCGGCGGCCGCGGGGTGATCGACGGGCCCTTGACCGAGAACCAGCGGCCCTCGAAGTCGATGTAGTGCAGCTTCTCGCGGTCGACGAACCGGCCGGTGGCGACGTCGCGGATCTCGGCATCGTCCTCCCAGCTGTCCCAGAGACGGCGCAGCACCTCGACGTAGTCCGCGGCCTCGTCGAACAGGTCGGCCAGCGGGCTGGGCTTGTCCGGCTCGGCCGAGTCCTCGAGCCGGAACTCGCCGAACTCCCGGCGGCCGAAGTGCCGGTTGTCGTCGGGACGGCCGGCGACCTGGACGCGGACCCCGGCCCGGCCGCTGCTGACGTAGTCGAGCGTGGCGATGGCCTTGGACAGGTGGAACGGCTCGGTGTGGGTGACCACCGCGGTCGGCACGAGCCCGATCCGCGAGGTCAGCGGCGCGACCCGCGCGGCGACCAGCACGGCGTCGAGGCGGCCCTGGACGATGTCGGTCCGCTCGCCGGGCCGCCCGATGGGGCTCACGCTCTGCAGCGCGAGGGAGTCTTCGAAGGTGACGAAGTCCAGCTTGCCCGCCTCGGCCTCCTGCACGAGGCCGGCCCAGTAACCGGCGGTGAACAGCTCACGCGGCCGTGCCCCGGCTTCCCGCCAGGCGGCGGGGTGCCACCCCGCCCCGTCCAGCGCGACGGCGATCCGCGGTCCGGTTCCTGATGCCATCCCGAAGTCCCTTCCTGCTCGGCTCCTGCCCGTAGTGTGCGCCGGACGGGACGCGCCGGGCCGGACCGGCCAACTGCTGGGACGAGCGGGCGCACCGGGAATAAACCGGGGGAGGCCGCGGCTGTTTTCAGGCGGTCCGCCGCGGCTCGGCGTTGCGCGCCCGCGGCAGCCCGCTCACTTCGCCCGCGATCGCGCACACGGACGGGTCGAGGGCGTCGCTGACGGCGGCGCCGGGGAACGCCGCCGTGTAGTGGTGGTGGAACTCCGCGCGGGTGAGCGTCGGGGCCTGGGCCGCGAGGCTGCGCCACTGCGGGTGGCGGCGGAGCCGGTAGCTGGCCAGCGCGTCGGCCAGCGAGCGGCCGGCGACTCCGGCCCGGATCGCACCGGACATCGTGCGGGAAAACCGGTACAGCCCGTAGGCCGGCGGGGTCGACGCCCAGCCGGGGGTGTGCCGGACGCAGTCGACGACGGCGATCCGGCCGCCCGGGCGCAGCAGCCTGCGGACGTGCGCCAGGTACGCGGCCGGGTCCGGGCCGAGGTGGTGCAGGGTGTTGACGCTGAAGACGAGGTCGAACGTCCCCTCCGCCTCGGGCGTGATCTCCCACAGGTCGCCGACCCGGTACCGGACCTGCGGGTGCCGTTCGCGGGCCAGCTCGATCATGCGGGGAGCGGCGTCGACGGCCAGGACGTCGTCGTAGCGTTCGGCGAGCAGCCCGAGGAAGCGGCCGGCGCCGCAGCCCAGGTCGATCGCCCGCCCGCCGCGGGCGGGCAGCACCCGTTCCAGCCACTGCCGGTAGCGGGCGTGGCTGAGCTCGGCGAACTTGTCGTAGAGCTCGGCGATGGGATCGAACGTCGCTTCGGTCACGGCGGCGCACCTCGGAGGTCGGGACGGGAACGAAGATGATCTTCGCGACCGGTACCCGGCGCCGCCAGCCGAAGGCCCGAGAACTACTCGGGGGAGTGAATTCCTTGCCCAGAAACGGAAAACCGCTACTCGAACACGCCGTACCCCGCAACAGCGTGCGCCCGGACGCCGTCCAGGTCCAGCTCCACCCCGATGCCCGGCGAGTCGGGGAGCGTGATGTAGCCGTCCTTGACGATCGAGCCGCTTCCGTCCGGGGCGTGGACGTAGCTGTCCCACACCGCCCGCTCCTCCAACGCGTGCCACTCCTGGACGTAGAAGTTGGGGATCGCCGCGCACTGGTGGGACGTGGCCATCGTGCCCAGCGGGGTCGACACCAGGTGCGGTGCGAACGGGACGTAGTGCAGCTCCGCGAGGTTGGCGATCTTCTTGGCCTCGGCCAGCCCGCCGCACTTCGGGACGTCCGGCTCGATCACGTCCACCGCGCCGCGTTCGAGCAGCTCGCGGAAACCCCAGCGCAGGTACAGGTTTTCGCCGGCGCAGATCGGCGTGCGGGTCTGCGCGCGGACCCGCACCAGCGCGTCGACGTTCTCCGCCGGCAGCGGTTCCTCCAGCCACATCAGGCCGAACGGCTCGAGCTCCCACGAAATCCGGCACGCGCTCGGCACGTCGTAGCGGGCGTGGAGGTCGATCGCCAGGTCGACGTCCGGGCCGATCGCCTCCCGGACCGCCGCCACGCGGGAGACCATCGAGTGCAGCTCGGCCGCGTTGATCGTGTGGTTGAAGACGTCGAACTTCGCCGGGTGGCTCAGGTCGTCGATGTCGAACTTGAGGGCGGTGAAGCCTTCGGCGACCATCCGCTGGGCCCGGTCGACGCAGCCGCTGACCGAGCCCGCCGGGTCGTCGCCGTCGCCGCAGTCGGCGTAGAGGCGGATCCGGTCGCGGAACTTGCCGCCGAGCAACCGGTACACCGGCTGGCCGGCCGCCTTGCCGGCGAGGTCCCACAGCGCGAGCTCGATGCCGGACAGCGCGATCACGAACACCCCGCCCTGCGGGCCCGCGAAAACCTTGCTGCGGCGGAGTTTCTCCCAGCACCGCTCGACGTTGCGCGGGTCCTCGCCGATCAGCAGCGGGGCCAGGGAGCCGATCATCCCGACCACCGCGGCCGCGCCGGCGTCGGGGTTGGCTTCGCCGAACCCGCTGAGCCCCTCGTCGGTGTCGATCCGGACCAGGGTGGCCTCACCGTGGTAGGCCACCACCGCCGTCGTGACGTTCACGATCCGCATTGCTCTCCCGCCGCCGGGTGGTGCGTCTGAACGGACTAATGCGACGTCCAACTTGTCCGATAAGCTGATGACATGCCAAGGAGACAAGAGTCTCCGGACGCTGTCAAGGTCCGGACCCTCCCGGTGCAGGTGGCCGCTCACCTGACCCGGCGGATCGTCCGCGGCGAAATCGACGAGGGCCGGGCGCCGTCGGAAACCGAGATCTCCCAGGAGTTCGGTGTGTCCCGTGTGGTCGCCCGGGAGACGCTCAAGATCCTCGCCTCGCTCGACATCGTCGACGTCGCGCAGGGCCGCCGCGTCGTCGTGCGCCCCCGCGCGGAGTGGGACTACCTGAGCCCGTTGCTGATCGAGTGGCTGCCCCCCGAGACCGTCGACGAGCTGCTGCGGGAACTGCACCAGATGCGCGCGCTGCTCGAGCCCGAACTCGCCGCGATGGCCGCGGCCAGCGTCACCGACGAAACGCTGAACCGGCTCAGGGACGAGATCGGCCGGATGGCCGCGCTCGAAGCCGATCCCGAGGCCTACCTCGAGGTCGACCACGAATTCCACATGGAGATCTGCCGCGCGGCCGACAACCGGATCCTCGACCGGATCATGTACTCCGCCCGCTGGCTCGGCACGGCCAGCCGGCGCGTGACCAACGAGGCGCCGTCCGGGTTGCACCGCGCCACCGCCCAGCACACGGAGATCTACGAAGCGCTCGTGGCGCGCGACGCGGAGGCGGCGCGCGCGGCGATGCGCCGGCACCTGAGCAACAACTACTCCACGCTCCTCTCGGAAAACGAACAGCGACGCAAGCGGGCCGCTCGGCGGCGTTAGGCGCACTTCACCACCGATTCCCCTTCCCCACACCAGTATTCGCATCACTCACCGCATGCACGACCCACAGCGCGGCACTCGTCGTGCTGTCCCGCCGGTTGCACCGTCGCCCCGTCGGCACGCGTCCGCCCGATCGGACGCGAAAGGAGTGGTCATGGCAGAGAAAACGGACTGGTCGAGGCGCAGCTTCCTCGGGCTGAGCGCGCTGGGCGTGCTCGGCCTGGCCGGCTGCGGGAGCGACCCGGCACCCGCGCCCAAAGTCGACGTCCAGGTGCCCAAGGCGCTGCTCGACCAGGCGGCCTCGCTCCGCGGCGGGTCGGTCGGGATGCTCTCGCAGAAGCTCTACGCCGAAGCAGCCAACAAGGCACTGGACAAGTCGCTGCAGGTGTTCGCCCAGGCCACCGGCACCACGGTCCGCAACGACCTGGTGTCCGGCGACGCCGGCGACATGGTCGCGAAGATGGACGCCGAAGTGAAGGCGGGCACCAACCGCGACTTGGCCTTCGTGAGCGACCGGCGGTTCGTCGGCCAGCTCCACAACCTCGGCGCCCTCACCGACGTCACCGACGTGGTCACGGAAATGAAGGCGCTGTACGGGGAACCCGCGACGGAGGCGAACAACTACTGCGTGTTCGACGGCCGCTGGTTCGCGATCCCGTACCACTTCATCGCGACCGGGATGTACCTGCGCAAGGACTGGTACGCGGAGAAGGGGCTGCCGCTCAAGCCCTACTACTCGTGGGAAGAGCTGCGCGACAACGCCTTGGCGGTCTCCGACCCGGCGAAGCGGCGCTTCGGCTGGGGGCTCACGGTGAACCGCTCGGGCGACGCCAACGGCTTCATCGCCAACGTCATCAACTGCTACGGCGGGGCGATCGCGGACAACACCGGCACGAAAGTGGTGTTCAACTCGCCGGAAACCGTTGCCGCCGTCTCGTTCATCGGAGACATCTACACGAATCCGAAGTACGCGCCGATGCTGCCACCGGGGGTCGGCAGCTGGACCGACTCGAGCAACAACGAGAACTGGCTCGCCCAGATCCTGGGGCTGACGCTCAACCAGTTCAGCGTCTACGCCGACTCGAAGACCAAGAAGAACCCGGTCTACGCCAACACGCACGTGTTCAACGGGGCCACCGGGCCGGCGCTCGACCGGCCGCTCGCGTTCGGCGAGTCCAACTCGTTCGTCGTGTTCAAGGGCGCGAAGAACCCCGAGCTGGCCAAACTGGTCGCGAAGTTCATGGTGGGCGGGAGCGCCCTGCTCGGCGTCGCGAAAGAAGCACCGTGCCTGGTGAACCCCTCGTGGGACAAGGTGTGGGACTCCGACCCGTACTACACCACCGGTGACCCGGCCTTCGCCGCGCTGCGGGAGCAGACCCGCGCGCCGCTGCCGGTGAAAACCCGCACCGGCTATGCCTTCCCGCAGGCGCCGAGCCCCGGCGAGCAGGCCGCCACCGCCGCGTACCTGCTGACCGACATGATGCAGTCGGTCATCCAGGGCACGCGCCCGGCCGAAGCCGTCGCCGCGACGCACGGCCGGATCGTGCAGATCTTCGAGCAACAGGGCTACCGGCAATGACCACCCTCCGTCCGAAGACGGCCCGTCCGGCGCCGGCCCGCCCGGCGCCGCGCGGGTCGTCCTCGCTCACCCCGTCGCAGCGGCTGCTCGGCCGCGACTGGCGCCTGGCCGCGGTGTTCATCGGGCCGACGCTGCTGCTGGTCGCCGGCCTGATCCTCGTCCCGATCGTCGGCTCGGTCATCACCAGCACCACCGAACGCCACGGCGCGGAGACGGTCTTCGTCGGGCTGGACAACTACACGGCCCTGATCGGCGACGGCCTGTTCCACCAGGGCGTGCTGAACTCGTTCGTCTTCACCGCCTACGCCGAGATCTTCAAGGTGGCACTCGGGCTGATCGCGGCGTTGATGCTGCACCACATGCGCCGCGGCCGGGCCGTTCTCGCCGGGGTGATCCTGCTGCCGTGGGTGATCCCGACCGTCGTCACGGCCTTCACCTGGCGGTCGCTGCTCGACCCGATCTTCGGCAGCGTCAACGTCCTGCTCACCGACACCGGGATCGGGCCCGGACTGGCCGCGGTCGGGCTGGTCGACAAGTGGCCGGCGGAGTGGCTGTCCGATCCCGCGCTGGCCATGCCGGCGGTCATCTTGGTCAACGTCTGGAAGGGCATCCCGTTCTTCACGGTGACGTTCCTGGCCGGGCTCAAGGCCATCGACAGCGGTCTCCACGAGGCGGCCATGGTGGACGGCGCCTCGCCGTGGCAGCGCTTCGTGCACATCACGCTGCCGGGGCTGCGGCCGGTGATGATCGTGACGGTGCTGCTGTCGTCGATCTGGACGTTCAACAACTTCGACCTGATCTGGCTGATGACCCAGGGCGGCCCGGGGGACGCCACCGCCCCGTACGTGATGGTGGCTTACTCGAAGGCCATCCAGCAGCTGCAGCTGGGCGCGGGCGCCGCGGTGACGCTGGTGATGCTGCCGGTCATCGCGATCCTCGTGGTCATCCTGGTGCGGATCATGCGGCGCAGCGACCAGCCCGGCGCCGCCGACCTGGGGCGACGGCGGCTGACCGACGGCCAGCGCCGGGCGCTGCCGTGGGTGATCGTCGGGGGGTCGGCGCTCGTGCTGGCCTGGGCGTCACCGCACATCGTCTGGAAGGCCGCCGCCGTGCTGGGGGTCTTCGTCCTGCTCGCGGCGGCCGTCGGCCGGGGCGTCTCGATGCTCGCCACGCGGGGCAACCGGGTGGCCGCGCGCCTGGTCGGCGGCACCGGTTCGGGTGTCGCGCTGGTGGCGTTGCTGCTCTTCGTGCTCGCGCCGCTCTACTGGATGACCGTGACGGCCTTCAAGTCCGACGACCAGATCGTCGCGCGCACCGACGACCTGTGGCCGACGCCGTGGAGCACCGAGCAGTTCACCAACCTGTTCACCGGCCACGCGTTCGGCACCTGGTACGTCAACACGCTGCTGGTGTCGGTGGCGTCCACGGTGATCGCCCTGGTCTGCGCGGCGCTGGCCGGCTACGCGCTGGCGCGGCTGAAGTTCCGCGGTTCGGAGAGCTTCACGGTGACGATCCTGCTCACCTACG
This sequence comes from Amycolatopsis sp. NPDC004169, assembly GCF_040610315.1. Taxonomy (NCBI): domain Bacteria; kingdom Bacillati; phylum Actinomycetota; class Actinomycetes; order Pseudonocardiales; family Pseudonocardiaceae; genus Amycolatopsis; species Amycolatopsis sp. NPDC004169. Next base: position 107,276 of record NZ_JBEXMD010000033.1, on the reverse strand, counting down.
TGATGCCGGGCGCGCTGCTGTTCATCCCGCTCTACCAGCTGATGAGCGGGATCGGGCTGAACGACTCGCTGTGGTCGCTGGTGCTGGCCTACCCGACGTTCACCCTGCCGTTCGCGACCTGGCTGCTCGTCGGCTACTTCAAGTCGATCCCGGCCGACCTCGAGGAGGCCGCGCTGGTCGACGGCTGCACGCGGCTCGGGGCGTTCCGCCGGATCGTGCTGCCGCTGGCCAAACCGGGCCTGCTCGCGGTCGCGCTGTTCACCCTCACCAACGCGTGGAACGAGTTCCTGTTCGCCTTCGTGTTCATCACCAAGGACGAGTACAAGACGCTGCCGGTCGGCATGCAGTCGATGATCTTCGGCGACGTCGTGCCGCAGGGGCAGCTGGCCGCGGCTTCGCTGCTGGTCAGCGTCCCGGTCGTGCTCATGTACGGGTTCGGGCAGCGGTTCCTGACGGAGGGCCTCACCGCGGGGGCCGTGAAGGGATGATCACCGAGGAACACGTCCCGACGGCGTCCCGGCCGAGCGACCTGCGCATCACCGACCTGCGGGTGGCCAACCTGACCGGGGTGCCGTTCCGCTCGTCGATCATCCGGATCGACACCAACCAGGGGCTGGCCGGCTACGGCGAGGTGCGCGACCAGGCCAGCGCCACCTACGCGCTCGTGCTCAAGAGCAGGCTGGTCGGCGAAAACCCCTGCAACGTCGAAAAGATCTTCCGCAAGATCAAGCAGTTCGGCCACCACGGTCGCCAGGGCGGCGGGGTGTCCGGGGTCGAAATGGCGCTGATGGACCTGGCGGGCAAGGCCTACGGCGTGCCCGCGTACGCGCTGATCGGCGGCCGGTTCCGGGACGAGGTCCGCTGCTACGCGGACACGCCGTCGCTGCCGGACCCGCACGAGATGGGCGCCCGGCTGGCCGACCGCAAGCGGCGCGGGTTCACGATGCTGAAGATGGACGTGGGCATCGACCTGCTGTGGGACGTGCCGGGGGCGCTGATCGCGCCCCCGGGCGCCCGCGCGGACGTCACCACGATGCACCCGTTCACCGGCATCCAGGTGACCGCGAAGGGCATCGACCACCTGGTGTCCTACGTGGACATCGTCCGGTCGGTGGTCGGCTACGACGTCGCGCTGGCCGCCGACCACTTCGGCCACATCGCCCTCGACTCGGGCATCCGGATCGGCCGGGCACTCGAGCCGTTCACCCTGGCGTGGATCGAGGACCTGATCCCGTGGCAGCTGACCGGGCAGTGGCGCCGGCTCACCGAATCGGTCGCCGTCCCGACGTGCACGGGGGAGGACATCTACCTGCTCGACGGCTTCCGGCCGCTGCTGGACACCGGCGCCATCCGCGTCGTGCACCCCGACCCGGCGACCGCGGGCGGGATCGCGGAGACCAAGCGGATCGGCGACCACGCGCAGGAGCGCGGGATCGCGATGGCCCTGCACTTGGCGGCCTCACCGATCGCGACGATGGCGTGCGTGCACCTGGCGGCGGCCACGGAGAACTTCCTGGCCCTCGAACACCACGCGGCCGACGTCGAGTTCTGGAGCGACCTCGTCTCCGGCCCGCTGATCGCGGACGGCCACATCCCGGTGCCGGACACCCCGGGACTGGGTTTCGGCGACCTCAACGAGGAACTGCTGCGCCGCCACCTCGACCCCCGCGACCCGGTGTTCTTCGCCGAGACGACCCACTGGGACACGGAGTCGAGCCACGACCGCCTGTGGAGCTAGTCCCGGGCCCGGTCGGCGCGCCACTGCTCGTACTCCGGCCGGGCTTCGTCCGACAGCGGGTAGTACCGGCGCAGGTCGCCGCCTTCGGCCAGGCGGATCCGGGAAAACTCCTCCCACTCCGCGTGTTCCTGCGCGTGGGCCACCAGGTCGGGAGCGAGCTTGACCGGCACGACCACGGCCCCGTCGTCGTCGGCGACGATGATGTCGCCCGGCTCGACCAGCGTGCCGCCGCAGGCCACCGGGACGTTGACGGCCGCCGGGACGATGCCGGTCTGGGCGTGGAAGTTCGGGGTGGCGCCGCGGATCCACAGCCCGAGGCCGAGCTCCTTGGCCTCGCCGGTGTCCCGCAGGCACCCGTCGACGACGACGCCGGCCCCGCCGCGGCCCTTGAAGTAGGTCAGCATCATTTCGCCGAACACGCCGCTGCTCATGTCGCCCCGCGCGTCGACGACGATCATGTCGCCGGGCTGCGCGTGGTACATGACGTGGCGGTGCAGCTGCTTTTCCGGCTCCTCGTACTCGTCGACGGGGTAGAGGTCCTCCCGCTTGGGCAGGAACTGCAGCGTCAGCGCGGGCCCGGCGACGCGGACGCCGGGGGTGACCGAGACCGGGCCGCTGATGAACGCGCTGCGGATGCCCATGCGGCTCAGCTCGCCGCTGGCGGTCGCACTGCCGATGGCGGCCAGCGCGGCGCTCAACTCGGCGGGCGGGCGAACGATGTCGTGTGTCTCGACCACGTCGGTGGCTCCCCTGGGGCCGCGGTGACCGTAACTGCCGGACTTTTCGAGCCTAGCCGGGTGGCGCCGGTTTCGCGATGCCACCGCGCACCCGGGCCGGATCGGCCGGGGTCATCACGGAACCTCGTTCTCCGCCGACGGCAACTCGAGCCGGAAGCACGCGCCTTCCCCGACCGCGGTCTCCAGCCCGACGTCGCCGCCGTGGGCGCGGGCCAGGGAACGGGCGATCGCCAGACCCAGGCCGGCGTCCGCGCCAGGTGTCCGCGTCCGCGAGCGGTCCACCCGGTAGAAGCGGTCGAACACGCGGCTCGCCTGCTCGGCCGTCATCCCCGGGCCCTCGTCGGCCACCTCCAGCACCGCGCGGCCGGACACGGTGCCGACGCCGATGCGGACCCGGGTGCCCGGTGGGGTGTGGGCGGCCGCGTTGCCCACCAGGTTGGTCACCACCTGCCTCAGACGGGCTTCGTCGGCGTCGACCGGGGCCGGGCCGGGTGTTCCGGCGCCGCCCGGGCCGGTCAGGGACACCTCGCGGGACGGGTCGAGGGCTCGCAGGTCGTGGCGGGCGTCGCCGGCCAGGGTGCGCAGGTCCATCGGCGTCCGGTCGAGCTGCTCCTCGGGCGCTTCGTCGAGCTGGGCGAGCAGCAGCAGGTCCTCGGTGAGCGCCGTGAGCCGGGTGGCTTCACGCTCGATGCGGCGCATCGTCTCGTCCACATCGGACGGTCCGGACAGGGCTCCGAGCCGGTAGAGTTCCGTGGAACCCTTGATGCCGAACAGCGGGGTGCGCAGCTCGTGGCTGACGTCCGAGACGAACGCCCGCATCCGCGCCTCGGACGCGGCCCGGTCGGCGAAGGCCCGCTCGAGCTGGCTCAACATGGTGTTGAGCGACGTGGCCAGGTGCCCGATCTCCGTGCCGGGCGGTGCCAGGTCCGGGACGCGCCGGGTGAGGTCGCCACCGGCGATCGCGGCCGCTGTGTGCTCGATGCGGCGCAGGGGGCGCAGGCCACGGCCGAGCGCGAACCAGCCGGCCGCGGTCAGCATGACCAGCAGCACGCCGCCGGTGACCAGGCTGCTCGTCCGCAACTGGGCGATCGTGGCGTCGGCTTCGGCGAGCGGCGCGGCCGAAACGACCGTCCCGCCCCAGCGCACCGCCTGCCGGGCGACGGCCCGCCAGCGCTGCGACCCGTCGGCGGCGTCGAGGTCGACGGCGGTGCCGTCCGACGGCACCGCGCGCAGCGCGTCGATCGGCGGGAGCGCCGTACCGTCCACTCTCGACGAACGGAGGCCACCGGCCACCGCGCCGCCCGCGTCCAGGTACACGACGTAGGGGGTGCCGAACAGCCCGAGCGCCGGGTCGACGAGGTCGGGCCGCGCGGCCGGGTTCGCGGTCGGCGGTGGTCCCGCCGCCCGGGAGATGAGCTCGGTCATCGAGCGCAGCTGGCCGTCGAGGCGGTCGAGCTGGAAGCGCTCCAGCTGATCGGACACCAGCGTCCCGATCAGGGCCAGGCCGGCCAGGAGCAGGCCCGCGGTGAACAGCAGGAGCCGGGTCCGCAGGGAAAGCCGCCTCACCGCCGGGGCTCCCGCAGCACGTAGCCGACGCCGTGCACGGTGTGGAGCAGCTTCGGCTCCCCGGTGTCGATCTTGCGGCGCAGGTAGGAGATGTAGGTGTCGACGATGCCGGCGTCGCCGCCGAAGTCCTCACGCCACACCCGGTCGAGGATCTGCGCCTTCGAAACCACGCGCCCGGCGTTCTCCATCAGGTAGCGCAGCAACCGGAATTCCGTGGCGGACAACCGGACCGCCTGTCCTGCCCGCGTCACCTGGTGGCCCTCGGCATCGAGTGCGAGCGGGCCGACGGCGAGCACGCCCGCCGGGTGGCCCGCGGTCCGGCGGAGGATCGCGCGGATCCGCGCGATCAGCTCCGCCAGGTCGAACGGCTTCGTCACGTAGTCGTCGGCGCCGAGGGACAGGCCGGTGACCTTGTCGGACGGGCGGTCCCGCGCGGTGAGGAACAGCACTGGCACCGGCGTGCCGTGGCCCGGGTGCCGCTCGCGCAGCCGCCGGACCACTTCGAAGCCGTCCATGTCCGGCAGCATGACGTCCAGCAGCACCAGGTCGGGCGGCTCCGCCGTGGCCGCGGCGACGGCTTCGCGGGCCGTGGCCGCCGAGGTCACCCGGAAGCCGGCGAACCGCAGCGCGGCGGAGAGCAGCTCGCGGACGGTGGCCTCGTCGTCCACCACCAGCAGGCGGGACGTCATCGCTTCCATGCCCGCGAGGATACGGAGATCGCGTCGACGAGCAGGGAGCCCGTGAACCCGGCCAGCGCGCCGCCCACGAGTCCGGCCAGCAGCGCGTGCAGCGGGTTCGCCGTCAACCGCGCGGCGAAAACGGGCAGCGACAACCCGAACGCGCCGACGGTGACGTCGGCGGAAACCCGCGACAGCAGCGCCATGACGGCGAGTACGGCAGCGGTGGCCGGAGCGAACCGCGCGGTGCGTGCCGCGGCCCGGCGCAGCGGTCCGCCGGGCAGCCGGCTCCCGGCCGCGAAGGCGAGGCCGGCGCCCAGCAACACTACGGCCGCCGGCCCGAGCAGCGGCCCGCCCGGTGCGATCGGCGCGGCGGGCAGTGCGCACGCGAACCCGCCCGAGGAACTGAGCGTCCAGGGCACGCCGAGCCCTGACAGCACGGCCGCGCAGACCAGCTGGGGGAGCGCCAGCAGGACGCCCCCGGCCGCCGCGGCGCCGCCGAAGGTCCAGGCCGCGGCCAGGCACACCACGGCCGAGCCGGCGGCCGGCCACCGCAGGGCCCGCACACCGGCGGCCACTCCGGGGAACCGGGTGACGAGCCAGCAGCACCCGATGACCACCAGCGTGCCGGCCACGGCACCCACCACCACCGGCCCGACGGCCACGGAGAAACCGGCTTCGAACCGGGCGGCGAGCGGGAGACGCGCGGGACCGGCGGCGCGCCCGCAGCCTCCGATGCCACCCGCCGTCAAGCGGTCCGGCGTCCTCAGCGGTCCCCGTGCCAGCAGGGCGATCACGGCGAGTGCCGCCGGCAGCGCCACCGCCGCCACGGCACCGCGGACGAGCACCTCGGTCCCCCGTCGCCGCCGCAGCAGCAGCGCCCCCAGCACCACAGCGCCCGTCAGGGAAACTCCCAGCGGCAGCACGTCGAGGCCGCCCCGCACGGCGACGGGGAGGCCACCGGCCGGGACCGCGCCGGCCTCGACCGAGCCGCCGGCGGCCAGCGCGACGACCGCCGCCGTCAGCGCACCGAAGTCCCCGACGCGGCCGGCGCCCAGGAGGGCCAGCCCGGCCGCGGCGACCGCCGCCATGGCGAGCACCGCGGCGGCGGCCGCCAGCAGGCCCCGGCCCACCTCCCGCATCACACGTCCCGGCGGTGGAAGACCACGAACGCCACGGCCAGCACGGCGGCAACGCCGGCGCACATCCCGGCCAGGTTCAGCCACGGGTGCGGGAAGTCCGGGTCGGGCACCGTCTTCAGGACCGCGGACGCGCCGAGTGTCGGCCAGTACAGGAAGAGGTCCCGCAGCCACGCCGGGAAGAGGCCGGCGAGGGCGGGAACCAGGAAGACGATCCCGACCAGGGTGGCCAGCGCGCCCGCGGTGGCGCGCAGGATCGTGCCGAGCCCGGCCGCCAGCAGCGCGATCGCCGCGAGGTAGACCCCGCCGCCGGTCACGGCGGAGAGCACGCCCGGATCGCCGATCCCGGCGTGCGGAAGGCCGTGGGCGGCGAGGACGGCCTGGCCGAGCCCGAAGGCGGCGAACATCAGCACCTGGCCGGACAGCAGAGCGATCGCCACCGCCACGACCAGCTTGGCCGCCAGCAGCCGGTGCCGGCGCGGGGTGGCCAGCAGCGACGTCTGCATCAGGCCGGTCGCGTGCTCGCCCGTGACGACCAGGATGCCGGGCACCCCCAGGATCAGTTGCGCGACGACGTACGACGTCAGGCTGCGGTTGGTCGGATCCCACGGCTCGTCGCCGGGGTAGTCCTTCGCGGCGGCGTTGAGGGCGAGGGCGGTGATGCCGAGCCCGGCCGCGAACAGGCACGCCAGGGTGTACCAGGTGGAGCGCAGGCTGCGCAGCTTGACCCACTCCGCGCGGACGGAACGGGTGAACGGCACGCTCATCCGGCACTCTCCTGGTAATCGACGCTGTCCTTGGTCAGCTCCATGAAGGCGTCCTCGAGCGAGACGCGCTGCGGGGTGAGCTCGGCGAGCGCGACGCCGTGGTAGGCCGCCAGCTTGCCGATCTCCACGCTGGTCAGGCCCGACACGACGAGCGCGGCCTCGGTCCCTTCCCGCACGGCCGCCCCGGCGGTGACCAGCAGCCGCGCGAAGCCCGGCTCGGGCGTGCGGACCAGCACGGTGCCCTCGCCACGCACGAGCTCGCGCACGGCGGTGTCGGCGACGAGCCGCCCCCGTCCGATGACGACCAGGTGGTCGGCGGTCTGTGCCATCTCGCCCATCAGGTGGCTGGACACCAGCACCGCCCGGCCCTCGGCGGCGAGCGAGCGCATGAGGCCCCGGATCCAGCGGATGCCTTCGGGGTCGAGTCCGTTCACCGGTTCGTCGAAGATCAGCACCCGCGGGTCGCCGAGCAGCGCCGCGGCGATGCCGAGCCGCTGCCGCATGCCGAGGGAGAACCCGCCCGCCCGCTTGCCCGCCACGCCGTCCAGTCCGGTCCTGGCGAGCACCTCGCCGACCCGGCGCCGGGGGAGGCCGTTGCTCACCGCGAGGGCCAGCAGGTGGTCGGCGGCCTTCCGGCCGCCGTGCACGGCACCCGCGTCGAGCAACGCGCCCACCTCGGTGAGCGGCACCGGGAGGTCCCGGTAGCGCCGCCCGCCGACGGTGACCGAGCCCCGCGTCGGCGCGGCCAGTCCCACGATCATCTTCATGGTCGTGGACTTGCCGGCGCCGTTGGGCCCGAGGAACCCGGTCACCTGCCCGGGTGCGACGGTGAACGACAGGTCGTCCACCACGGTGTCGGGCCCGTACCGCTTGGTCAGGCCCCGGATTTCGATCGTCATGCGGCGAGCGTGGCCGACCCGCCTGGCCGGTTCCTGGGAGTTCCTGGGAGATCTCTGAGAGTCCGGCGGTCAGTGGCGGTACCGGCGGGGGACCTCTCGGGAAATCGCAACCCTGCGGCGAGCACCCGAACGCCGGGCACCGCGCCGGAGCAGGCGAATCGACGAATTCCGCCGGCTCGTCAGTACTCGACGCGGTACCAGGAAGGTCCCACCGGGGAAAGGCGGACCGGCGGGCCGGTCCGCGAGAAGACCCGCACCCCGCTCCCGAGCAGCACCGGCACCGGCAACGCCAGGATCTCGTCCAGCACGCCGGCCTCCAGGCACTGCCGGGCCACCTCCGCCCCGAGCACGTTGACGTACTTGTCGCCGGCCGCCGCCTTCGCCATGGACACCGCCGTTGCCAGGTCGGCGGCGAACGTGACGCCGGGGACCGGGCCGGGCGCGCGGTGGGTCAGCACCACCTGCGGCCCCTCCCAGCCGCCGCCGAACGCCTTCCCTTCACCCGGGCCGCCCTTGTGCGGGTCGTCGCCGTCGAAGGTGCGGCGGCCCACCAGCAGCGCGCCGATGCGGGGGAGGAGGTCCGCCGGCGGTGGCCCCAGGAACGGGGTCAACCAGGACATGTCGCCGCCCGGGCCGGCGATGAACCCGTCGATCGAGCAGCTGAACGCGTAGAGCAACTTGGCCATACCGGTACTGACGGCCGCGGCGCCGAGAACTCATCGGTGGGGTGGGAACCGCGGTGCACGGCGCTCGTTCCAGCTGGCCAGCCCCTCGGCCAGCTCGGGATGGCCGAACGACTCGAGCATCAACGCGGCCGCCTCGCGAGCCGCCTCGGGGAGCGGCAGCAGCGCTTCCCGGGCGAACTGCTCCTTCATCACCGCCATCGACCGCGGAGCGCTGTAGGTCGCCAGCTCGGTCGCGTACGCGTGGGCGTGCCCGGCCAGCTCCCCGGCCGGGACGACCTCCTGGACCAGGCCGTACTCCAGCGCCTGCTCCGCGGTGAACGTCCGCCCTGACAGCAGCAGGTCGCGGGCCCGACCCCGGCCGACGAGCTCCGGGAGCAGCTTCGCGATGCCGTATTCGGCGATCAGGCCCCGGCGGGCGAACGCCGTGGTGAACTTCGCACCCGCGGCCGCGAACCGGACGTCCGCCGAACACGCGATGACGAACCCCAGGCCGGCGCAGCCGCCGTTGATCGCCGCCACCACCGGGACGCCCGCCGTGGTCGCCGCCAGCACGTCGCGGACGTTGCCCTCGGCCGGCGGCCGGGAGGCGACCGTTTCCAGCAGGCCCAGGTCGGCGCCGGGGCAGAAGGCCCGGCCGGCCCCGGTGACGACCACCGCGCGGACGTCCGGATCCGCGTCCGCCTGCCGCAGCAGGGCGCCGTAGCGAGCCTGCATCGGGATGTCCATCGCGTTGCTGCGGTCCGGCCTGTCGAAGGTGCACGTCGCGACCGCGCCGTCCGCCTCGTACCGCACTCCATCCACTGTGGACATAACCGCCTCCTTGGGGTCGGCACCATACTAAGCGGTCGCTTGGCTCAACGGAAGTGGCCGGGTTCGAAATAGTCGAACCGGTTGGTCGTCCGGAAACCCCCGTGCCATAGTGCTTTCCGCCCGCACATCGCCGCGCTGGAAGGGGCTCACCCGATGCCGGACGAAGAGCCGAGTGGTCTCCGCAGACGAGTCGTGCTGGGTGGGGCGGGCGCCGCCGTCGCCACGGCGGCCGTCGTGCCGGTCGCGCGGGCCGCCGAAGTGATCGCGCCGCCGTCCGCGGCGCGAGAAAGCGATTTCACGACCGGCTGGCGGTTCGCCCTCGCCAACCCCGACGGCGTCACCGATCCCGGCGGCCGCTTCGCCGACGCGGCGGAGCCCGGTTTCGACGACTCGGCGTGGCAGATCGTCGACGTCCCGCACGACTGGAGCATCGAGCTCCCGCCGACGGAGCAGGGCACCGACAGCGGTTCCGGCTTCTTCCGCGGCGGGCTCGGCTGGTACCGCAAGGCGTTCACGCTGCCGCCGTCGCTCGCCGGCCGTCGGGTGTCGGTGGAGTTCGACGGCGTCTATTCGGACGCCCACGTGTACCTGAACGGCGAGCTGCTCGGCCACCACCCGTACGCCTACACCGGGTTCGCCTTCGACCTCACCGCAGCGCTGCACACCGACGGGCGGACGCCGGACGTGCTCGCCGTGCGGGCGACGAACCCGCTGCCGAGCAGCCGCTGGTACTCCGGCAGCGGGATCTTCCGCCGCGTCCGGCTGGTCGTCACCGACCCGGTGCACGTCGCCCGGCACGGCACGTTCGTCACCACACCGGACATCGCGGCCGGCCGGGGCACCGTGCGGGTGGTCACCGACGTCGCCAACGACTCCGGGGCCGCGGTCACCGCCGAGGTGCGCACGACGGTCACCGATCCGGCGGGCCGCGCGGTGGCGACCGGCACGACGAGCGTGGCGGTCCCCGCCGGTGTGAAGGCGAAGGCGGCGACCACGCCGCGGGTCGAGCGGCCGCAGCTGTGGTCGACGAGCGCACCCCGGCTGTACCGGGTGCGCACCGACGTCGTCGTGGGCGGCCGCGTGCTCGACACGACCACGGTCGACTTCGGCTTCCGCCACGCCGAATTCCACCCGGACAACGGCTTTTCGCTCAACGGCGAGCCGATGAAGCTGCGCGGGGTCAACCTGCACGCGAGCCAGGGCGCGCTGGGTGCGGTGATCGACCCGGCCGCGCTGGAGCACCAGCTGCGCCTGATGCTCGCGATGGGCGTCAACGCGGTGCGGACCGCGCACAACCCGCCGGACCCGCAGCTGGTGACGGTCTGCGAGCGGCTCGGCATCCTCCTGATGGTCGAGGCGTTCGACTGCTGGCGGACCGGCAAGCTCGCCTACGACTACCACCGTGACTTCGACGAGTGGAGCGGGCGCGACATCGCCGAAATGGTGCACGCGGCAAAGAACTCGCCCGCGGTGGTGCTGTGGTCGATCGGCAACGAGGTGCCGGACGCGTCGATGGCGGGCGGCCCGGAGATCGCGGCGGGACTGATCGCCGCCGTCCGGGCGATCGATCCGACCCGGCCGGTCGTCATGGGCACCGACCGCTACCGCAGTGTGCCCGCGCCGGGCTCGCCGCAGGACCTCATCCTGCAGCAGCTCGACGGCCTCGGCGTCAACTACAACAACGCCGAGTCCGTCGACGGGCTGCACCAGCGGTACCCAGACAAGTTCTTCTTCGAGTCGGAGACGTCGTCGGAGACCTCGACGCGCGGGTTCTACCAGGAACCGGAGCTGCTCAACACCGGTGAGAACCACACCCCGGGCAAGCGGGCGACGTCCTCCTACGACAACAACCTGGCCCCGTGGACGCTGAGCGGCGAGTACTCGCTGAAGAAGGACCGCGACCGGAAGTACTGCCAGGGCCAGTTCCTCTGGGCCGGGCAGGACTACCTCGGCGAACCGACCCCGTACGACGTCTTCCCGGTCAAGACGTCCTTCTTCGGCGCGGTCGACAGCGCCGGCCTGCCCAAGGACGCCTTCCACCTGTTCCGCAGCCAGTGGACGACCGCGCCGATGGTGCACCTGACCCCGATGGACTGGACGAACCACCGGCCCGGCGAGTCCGTCGCGGTCTGGGTCTACTCCACTGTGGACACCGTGGAGCTGGTGCTCAACGGGAAGTCGCTCGGCGTCCGGAAGTTCGACCGCAAGACCACAGTGGACGGACGGCCGTACCTGGAGACGAGCGAACCGGCCGGTGACGACAAGAACGCTCCATCCGGCAGCTACACCAGCCCGAACGGCGGCACCGGCAAGCTGCACCTGACCTGGACCGTGCCGTTCGCACCCGGCACGCTGACCGCGATCGCCCGCGCGGGCGGCCGTGAGGTGGCGCGAGACGAGCTGGTCACGGCCGGCCCGCCGCGCGCGGTCAGGCTCGGCGTCGACGCGCCCGGTGGCGGGGTGGTGGCCGGCGCGATGACGTTCGTGACGGCTTCGGTGGTGGACGCCAACGGGGTCGTCGTGCCCGGCGCCGAACCGGTGCTGCGGTTCACCGTCGCCGGGCCCGGCCGGGTCGCCGGGGTCGACAACGGACGGCAGGAACTCGCTCAGGGGTACCAGCAGCCCACGATCCCGGCGTTCCACGGGCTGGCCGTGGCCGTGATCGCGGCGACCGGCGGGCGCGGCCCGATCACGGTCACCGCGAGCGCGCCGGGCCTGGTACCGGGGAAGCTGACCTTCCCCGGCACGCCGCTCGGGCAGCGCCACGGCCCGGGAGCGCGCGCGGTCGAGGTCGTCCCCATCCCGGTCGTCTCGACCGCGGACGCGAGCTACTCGGGCGCACCGGACACGCTGCCGTCGGCGATGCTGGACGGGAACCCGGCCACCGGCTGGTCGAACCACTACTCGAAGCCGGCGACGGCGACGCTGAACGCGGTGAGCAGGCCCCGGGCCGAGGACTGGGTGTCACTCGCCTGGCCGTCGGCCCAGCGGATCGCGGCCGTGACGGCGAACTTCGTGGTGGACGCCAAGCTCGCGCTGCCGGTCGCGGTCGAGGTCGCGTACCGCACGGCCCGGGGCTTCGAGCCGGTGCGGAACCTGCGGATCACGTGGGGGACCGGCTCGAACGACCCGACGTCGTTCGCGTTCGACCCGGTCGTCACCACGCAGGTGCGGGTGACGATGACCGCGCGGGGTTTCCTGCGGATCAGCGCGCTGCTGGCCCGGTGAGACGCGGGTCCGGCGGGGCGCACCCCCCGCCGGACCCGGGTGGTCACCGGCTGCAGGGCGCGAGTGCGTCGAGGCCCTGCGGCTTGGCCGCGGTGCGGCCGATGGCGGTGGCGATCCGGTTGATCGTTGCCACCCGCTTGTCCTCGAGCGGGCCGAGGATGGCGTTCTGGACGAAGTTGGGGCCGCCCTGGCCGACGGTCGTGCGCAGGCGGTTGTTGGCTTCGTTGATCTGGGTGTTCAGCAGCTCGAGGTTGCGGGTCACCTCCGCTTGGGCTTGGGCGGGGATGGCTGGGAGCTTGCTCGCCACGTCGGGGCAGGAGATCTGGCCGGCCCCGGCGTTGCCGGTGTTCCCGTTCTGGCCGCTGTTGCCGGTGTTCCCGGTGTTGCCGCTCTGGCCGCCGTTGCCGATGCCCTGGGCCGGTGCCGGCGCGCCGGCCTGGCCGCCCACCGAACAGGTGGCCAGGCTGTCGAGGCCCTGCGGCTTCTCGGCCCGGCGCCCGATCGAGATGGCGATGCGGTCGATCGTGGACTTCCGCTTGTCCGCCAGCGGGCCGAGGATGGCGTTCTGGACGAAGTTCGGGCCGCCCTGGCCGACGGTCGTGCGCAGGCGGCTGTTGGCTTCGTCGATCTGGGTGTTCAGCAGCTCGAGGTTGCGCTGCACCTCGGCCTGTGCTTGCGCCGGGATGGCCGGGAGCTTGCTCGCCACGTCGGGACAGCTGATCTGGCCGACGGCGGCCTGGCCGCCCGAGGCGGCGTTGGCGGCGCCGGGGTCGCCGAAGGTCGTGGCGACCGCCAGCGCCCCGCCCGCGATCGCGAGGGCGAAGGCCCCGGTCGCGATCTTCGTCCGCCGGGACAGGCGGTGTCGTCCACCGGAAGCAGGCATGAATGACTCCGTTTTCGTGCGTTGGTTAGCGTGAACATATGGGCACTCCGCCGCCTTCGGGGGATACGGCAGGGTTATCTGATGGGGCGGTCCAATCTGGTCGCCGACGACCATGGTGGCGGGTGGACCTGGGGTTTGTCCAGTGTGACCGGTGCGAAAAAGAAGAGCTGAACCAATTCGAACCGTGGTACGTGTACCCCTGTGACGGCGGCTTCTGGCTGCGTTGTTCGGTCGTTGTGTTCGCGCACAGGAATTGTCGTGCGCAATTTCGGCGTACCCGTGCGGGACTTGACGCGGGCCGCCACCGCCTCCTAGCGTCGGCATACCGACCGGTCGGTGTCCAAAGGAGGTCACTGGATGAGCTGGTACGACGCGAAGCCCTGGCTCGCGAGCTACGACGAACGGGTCCGAGCCGCGGAGCCGGTGCGCCGGACGACGCTGCCCGAGTCGTTCCGCCGGGCCGTGGACCACGTCCCGGACCGGGTCGCGATCGCGTACTTCGACGGGCGGCTGAGCTACCGCCAGGTCGACGAGCTCTCCGACGGCGTCGCCCGGTACCTGGCGGCACACGGCTTCGCCCGCGGCGACCGGCTCGCCCTGGTGCTGCAGAACATCCCCCAGTTCGTGATCGCCCTGCTCGGCGCCTGGAAAGCGGGCGGGATCGTGGTGCCGGTCAACCCGATGTACCGCGAACGCGAGCTCACGCACGTGTTCACCGACGCCGGCGTGAAAGCGGTCGTCTGCTCGCAGCGCGGCTGGAACGCCTACATCGGTGAGACGGCGGCCGCGAACGGCGTCGGCATCGGGCTCACCACCAGCGAACTCGAGTTCCAGACCCGCGACGACGAGCGCGTACTGGCCAAGGTCGAGCCGGAGGCGACCCCGGGCGCGACCGAGCTGCTGGAAGCCGCGGCGACCCCGGGGCCGAAGCCGCCGGAACCGGCGTTCGCCCTCGACGACACCGCGCTGATCAGCTACACCTCCGGCACCAGCGGCACGCCGAAGGGCGCCACCAACACCCACGGCAACGTCGGCACCAACGCCGCCGCGCTCGGCTCGTTCAGCGGCCTGCCCGCCGGGTCGACGCTGTTCGGGCTCGCGCCGCTGTTCCACATCACCGGCATGGTGTGCGAGCTCGGGTCCGCGATCGACATCGAGGGCACCCTCGCCCTGGCCTACCGCTTCGAACCCGGTGTCGTGCTCGACGCCTTCCTCGAGCACCAGCCGTCGTACACGGTCGGGCCGTCCACGGCCTACATGGCGCTGATGGCGCACCCGTCGTTCAGCCGCGAGCACTTCGCCTCGTTCGCGCTGCTGTACTCCGGCGGCGCCGCCCTGCCGCCCGCGGTCGTCGAGGCCTTCCGGGCGAAGACCCGGCACTACATCCACAACGGCTACGGCCTCACCGAGACCACGGCGGGCTGCGTCGTCGTCCCCGGCACCCTCGAAGCGCCGATCGACCCGGACTCCGGCACGATCTCGATCGGCCTGCCGGTGCCGGACACGATCGTCCGGATCCTCGGGGAGAACGGCGAGGAACTGCCGCCCGGCCAGGCGGGCGAGATCGCCGTCGAGGGCCCGATGGTCGTTTCGGGCTACTGGAACCGCCCGGACGCCACCGCCGAAGCGCTGCCCGGCGGGCGGCTGCTCACCGGCGACATCGGGTTCATGGACGACCGCGGCTGGGTCTACGTCGTGGACCGCAAGAAGGACATGATCAACGCGTCCGGCTTCAAGGTCTGGCCGCGCGAGGTCGAAGACGTGCTGTACACCCACCCGGCGGTGCGGGAAGCCGCCGTCGTCGGGATCGCGGACGAGTACCGCGGCGAGACGGTGAAGGCGTACGTCAGCCCGGCGCCGGGGGCGACCGCCGATCCCGCGGAACTGGTCGCCTGGTGCAAGGAACGGCTCGCCGCCTACAAGTACCCGCGCACCGTCGAGGTCCTCGACGAGCTCCCGAAGACCACCAGCGGCAAGATCCTGCGCCGCGAGCTGCGGGCGCGTGGCTGATGGTCGAAACGGTCCGCGGCGCGATCGCGCCGGAGGCGCTGGGCCGGGTGCTCATGCACGAGCACCTCTTCGTGCTGAGCCCGGAATTCGCCGCCAACTACCCGGAGCACGAAGGGTTCCGCGAGGACGAGCACGTCCCGGAAGCGATCCGGCGCCTGAAGGAGCTCAAGGAAGCCGGGATCGACACGATCGTCGACCCGACGGTGATCGGCCTGGGCCGCTACATCCCGCGCGTGCAACGGGTCGCGGCCGAGGTCGACGTCAACATCGTCGTCGCCACCGGGCTGTACACGTACCACGATGTGCCGCACTACCTGCACTTCCGCGGGCCGGGAACGCTGCTGCAGGGCGAGGACCCGCTGGTCGCGATGTTCGTCGGGGACATCCGGGACGGCATCACCGACACCGGTGTCAAGGCCGGCCTGCTCAAATGCGCCACCGACGAACCGGGGGTGACCCCGGGCGTCGAGCGGGTGCTGCGCGCGGTGGCGCAGGCCCACGTCGAAACGGGTGCGCCGATCATGACGCACACGCACGCCGGCACCCGGCGCGGGCTGGAGCAGCAGGAGATCTTCGCGGCCGAGGGCGTCGACCTGACCCGGGTGCTGATCGGGCACTCGGGCGACTCGGCGGACCTGGGCTACCTGACCGAGCTCGCGGACTCCGGTTCGCTGCTGGGGATGGACCGGTTCGGCCTGGACCTGCTGCTGCCGTTCGAGGAGCGGGTGAACACGGTGGCCGCGCTGTGCGAACGCGGGTACGCGGGCAGCATGGTCCTCTCGCACGACGCGTCCTGCTACATCGACTGGCTGCCCGCGGCGCAGCTGCCGGTGATCGCGCCGAACTGGCACTACCTGCACATCACCCGGGACGTGCTGCCGGCGCTGCGGGAGCGCGGGGTGTCCGAAGCGGACATCACGACGATGCTCGTGGACAACCCGCGGCGGTTCCTGTCGTGGCGTTATCCTGGTGCGTCCTGAGAGGGGGTCCTGCGTGACTCGAGCAAGCACCCGCAAGCCGGGCGAGG
The DNA here is from genome assembly GCF_040610315.1 of Amycolatopsis sp. NPDC004169. NCBI lineage: Bacteria > Bacillati > Actinomycetota > Actinomycetes > Pseudonocardiales > Pseudonocardiaceae > Amycolatopsis > Amycolatopsis sp. NPDC004169. The sequence continues at coordinate 91,109 of NZ_JBEXMD010000033.1, read as the reverse complement.
CCACCGGCGACGACCAGGCCGCCGTGCCCCGGCGGTTGCTGGAGCACGCCACGAAGCTGTTCGCCAAGAAGGGCTTCGACCGCACATCGGTCCAGGAGATCGTCGAGGCGGCGGGCGTCACCAAGGGCGCGATGTACCACTACTTCGGCTCGAAGGACGACCTGCTGTACGAGATCTACGCGCGCGTCCTGCGCGAGCAGACCAGGCAGCTGGAGAGCGTGGCGTCCTCGGGCGCCCCGCTGCGCGAGCGCCTCGCGGCGGCGGCGTCCGACGTGGTGGTGTCGAGCATCGACAACCTCGACGACAACACGATCTTCCTGCAGTCGATGCACCAGCTGTCCCCGGACAAGCAGAAGGCGGTCCGCGCGGAGCGGCGCAAGTACCACGAGCGCTTCCGCGGGCTGGTCGAGGAGGGCCAGGCATCGGGGGAGTTCCGCACCGACAAGCCGGCCGACGTGGTGGTGGACTTCTTCTTCGGGTCGGTGCACCACCTGGGATCCTGGTACCGGCGGAGCGGCTCGCTGACGGCCCGGCAGATCGGGGACCACTACGCGGACCTGCTGCTGGACGCACTGCGCCCGCCGGCGGCCTAGTGGCGCTGGACGTGGTCGAGCAGCAGGGCGCTCACCTCGTCCGGCACCTCCATCGCCATCCACTGGCTGGCGCCCTCGATGATCTGGAAGCGGTACTCCGCGTCGATGTGGTGGACGGTCTGCTCCGCCGCGCTCTGGCCGAGGTACGGGTCTTCGCGGCCCCATAGGTACAGCGTCGGGACCCTGATGCGGCCCGCGGGAATGTCGAACTCGTCGTTCGTCGCTCCGCGGTACCAGTTCAACGTCGCCGTCAGTGCGCCCGGTTCGGAAAGGCGGGTCACCGTGCCCTCGACGACCGCTTCCGGGATGCGGCGGCTGTAGACGGCCCGTAATTGCGCGGCTTCGTCGCGTAAGAGGTATTTCTCGGCTTTGCCGTCCGCGCGGCGGAAGAAGCGGATGTAACCCAGGTCGTGGAACTGGCCGTCGTCGGTGGCCATTGCCCGCTGGAGGGCCGAGGGGTGGGGCGTCGAGAGCACCGTCAGTGACCGGAGGCGGTCCGGGTGGGCCGCCGCGAGGGCCCACGCCACCATGCCGCCCCAGTCGCGGGCCACCAGGTGGAAGCGGTCCGCGCCCTGGTCGTCGGCGAACGCCAAGGCGTCCCCGACCAGGTGGTCCAGTGTGTAGTGCGCGACGCCGTCCGGGCGCGCGCCCGCCGCGAACCCCCGCTGGTCGACGGCCAGCGCGCGGTAGCCCGCCTCGCCGAGCGCGTGCAGCTGCTCGGTCCAGGCGTCGGCGAACTCGGGCCAGCCGTGCAGCAGGAGGACCAGTTCACCCGACGCGGGCCCGGCCGCGAGCGCGCTGTGGCGGTGATCGCCCACGGTGACGGTCAGTCGCTCCAGCGCGCCGGGATCGGCCGGCGCGACGGCTGTTTCCATGGCGCACAGGTTAGATCCGGCGGACGGCGAGAACCATGGGAAGAAGGGCATTTTTGTCACCCTTTTACCCGTGCCGTGGCCTGGCTCACAAAGTTCTCGCTCAGATGAGCGAAAATTCGGAAGAAAACTGAAGGATCTTCATGAATTCTGGCTCAGGCGCTGGAGGTCCACCACGGCCTTGTCGAACGTGAAGACGTCGGCCGGGAGGTTCTTCGCGGCCGCGCCGCCGGTCAGCAGCGAGACGTAACAGCCGTAGTCGATCGCGTACCCGTCGTACAGCCGTCCCGGGCGGCGCGGGTCGACCACGCCGCGCCGGAGGATGTGGAGCAGCCGCGCGTCGCAGAGGGTGCCGATCGCCGCCGTGCGGTCGCGGGTGGGCAGCAGGAACGTCCGGCTCCGGCGCCGCCCGACCACCTCGTCGACCAGCAGGCCGAGCACGCGGTCGGCGTCCTCGTCCCGGCTCAGCACGGACTGCTTGTCCCGCAGGTACCAGTCCCGGGCCGCCCGGCGCACGTGCGCCTGGGTGATCTTCTCGCCGTGGGCGTGCTGGGCGGCCAGCGCCGCGATGTTGATCGCGTCGCGCGGGACGCCCTCGGCGGCCCGGACGAGCTCGGGGAACGCCGCGCCGTGGAAGGTGGCGTCGACGAAGTCGGCGGGCTCCTCCGTCCGCAGCATCGCACCGAGGACCGGCCGGACGTGGTTGCCGAACAGCTGCCGGAAGAACGCCTGGGCCTCCTCCGGCGACTGGTCGAAGACGAGGGCGTCGTCGAGGCTGACCGCGGACGCCGCGTCCGAGCCGACCTCGATGCCGAGGTAGTCGTCGTCGAGGGTGGCGGAGAAGCGGGCCCGGTGCTCGATCGCGGCGATCTTGACCGTGATCCCGTGGACGGGCAGCACGCTGCGGCGCAGCAGGTCCGCCAGGAACGGCTGCAGGTCGGCGGGCACACTGCTCCACTCGTCGAGCAGCAGCCACAGGCGAGCGGGCCGGATGCCGTCGGCCACGGCCTGCACGGCCCGGCTCAGCGGGCCGAAGAGCACCCGGTGCTGCTCGACGCCGGTGCGTTTCCGGCGGTTCGACGCCGCCGCCGTGCTCCGGTGCCGCGCGCCGGCTCTGGCTCCGCCCTTCGGCGCCACCGACAGTTCCGCCGAGTATTCCCGTTCCACGCTGCCGCCGAATGTCTGCTCCTGTTCGGTTTCGCCGACGACCTCCACTTCGGTGGCGGCCGAAACCAGGGCGTCGAGACCGCGCAGCAAAGCGTTCTGGTCCGTGGAACTGCTTTCGGCGGCGAAAGCGAAAAGCCGGTCGTGCACGGCTTCGAGGGTGTCCACCAGCAATTGCGTGCCGCGCTGGGCGGGGCTCAACGCGGTGTTGGCGTACAGGCCGCCCGTGGACCCGATCGTCCGCAGGTCGAGGTAGATCGGGATGTCGCCGGTGCGCTCGACGAGTTCGTGCAGGTGCAGCAGGGCGTGCGTCTTGCCGGTGCCGCGGCGCCCGAACAGGATCTGGTGGTCGGCGGAATTGATCATCGCGGAAAGCGAGCCGGCGGCGACGTAGGTGGCGGCCAGTGTCGAACGGTCGGCGCTTTCGGCCCGCCGGGGAATGCGCATCAGTGCCTGGTTGAGGTGCATCTGGATGGCCTGCGCCATGCCGACCTCCCGGCTGTCCGCGTCACCGCAAGCGCCAGCGTACGGCAGCCGCCACCCCCGGCGGCACGGCCGAATGTGTTGCGGAACGCGGAAACGGCCCGTTCTCCGGAACGGGCCGTTTCCGCAGAGTTCGGGCGGGAACTCAGGCGGGCAGGTCGATCAGTTCCGCCAGCCGCGCCCGGTGCCGTCCCGGGGTGCCGAGGGCGAGCTCGTCGGCCTTGGCGCGCTTGAGGTACAGGTGCGCGGGGTGCTCCCACGTCATCCCGATGCCGCCGTGCAGCTGGATCGCCTCCTCCGTCGCGCGGACGGCGATCGGCGCGTTGCGGGCCTGGGCCACCGCCACCGAGATCGGCACGTCGGTGCCCGTGGCGAGCGCGTCCGCCGCGTTGCGGGCCGCCGCGCGGGCCAGGACCAGGTCCGTGTACAGGTTCGCCAGCCGGTGCTTGAGCGACTGGAACCCGCCGACCGGGCGGCCGAACTGGTACCGGCCCTTGAGGTAGGTCACCGTCTCGGTGAGCGCCCACTCGGCGACCCCCGTCTGCTCGGACGCGAGGATGCCCGCGCCGAACAGCAGCGCCTGCTCCAGCGCCGCGGCCGCCTCGGGGCCCGAAGCGACCAGCGTGGCCGGGGCGTTCTCGAGCGACACGTCGGCCACCCGCCGGGTCAGGTCGAACGACACCAGCTCCGACACCGTCGCGTCGGCGGCCGAGACGACGTACAGCGCGGGACCGTCCGGGCCGGCGGCCGGGACGACCAGCAGGTCCGCCACCGACGCGTCGGCGACCGTGCCCACCCGGCCGGAGAGCGTGCCGTCCGCGGACGCCGTCACCGACGACGGGAAACCCGCGCCCGGCGCGGTCGACAGCGGCACGGCCAGCGCGCCGATCGCCTGCCCCGCCGCCAGCTTCTCGACGAAGTCCCGCGCGCCGACGTGCACCAGCGCCGTCGTCGCCAGCACCACACTGCCGAGGAACGGCACCGGCGCGACGCTGCGGCCCAACTCCTCGGCGACGACCGCGACCTCGCGCGCGGATGCGCCGTGGCCGCCCAGTTCCTCCGGCACGGCCAGCCCGGCCACGCCCACCTCGTCGGCCAGCGTGTGCCACAGCTTCAGGTCGTACGGCTCGGCCGTCTCCACCCGCGCCAGCAGCGCTTCCGCGCCGGCCTTGGCCTTGAGCAGGTCCCGGACCGAGGCCCGCAGGTCCTCTTCGACGTCGGAATACAGCAGGTCACTCATCGGGGGAGGTCCTTCCAGGCGACGTCCTTGTCGACGCGCGGCTCCGAGGGCAGCCCCACCACGCGCTCGGCGATGATGTTGCGCAGGACCTCCGAGGTGCCGCCCTCGATGGAGTTGCCCTTCGCGCGCAGGTAGCGGTAGCCGGCTTCGCGGCCGTTGAAGTCGACGATCGCCGGCCGCCGGAACGTCCAGTCGTCGTAGGCGAGGCCTTCTTCGCCGAGCAGCTCGATCTCCAGGCCGGTCAGCGCCTGGTTGAGCTCGGAGAAGGCGACCTTCATGGCCGAGCCCTCCGGCCCGGGCGCGCCGACGGCGAGCTGCTGGCGCAGCCGGGTGCCGGCCAGCCGCAGCGTCTCGGCCTCGACCCAGTGCTTCACCAGCCGGTCACGCAGCTCCGGCGTGCGCAGCTCGGGTCGCTCGCGCCACGTCTTCGCGACGATCCCGATCAGCCCGCCTTCGCGCGGCTGGACGTGGCCGCCGATCGCGACACGCTCGTTCATCAGCGTCGTCTGCGCGACCTTCCAACCCTCGCCGACCGCGCCGAGGCGCTGGGTGTCCGGGATGCGGACGTCGGTCAGGAACACCTCGTTGAACTCGGCCTCGCCGGTGATCTGGCGCAGCGGCCGGACCTCGACGCCGGGGGCGGTCATGTCGCACAGGAAGTACGTCATGCCCTGGTGCTTGGGCACGTCCGGGTCGGTGCGCGTGACGAGGATCGCCCACTGCGACTCGTGCGCGCCGGACGTCCACACCTTCTGGCCGGTGACGACCCAGTCGTCGCCGTCACGGACCGCGCGGGTGCCGAGCGCGGCGAGGTCGGAGCCGGCGCCGGGCTCGGAGAACAGCTGGCACCACACCTCCTCGCCGGTCCACAGTGGACGCAGGAAGCGCTCGCGCTGCTCCGGCGTGCCGAAGGCGAGGATCGTCGGCGCGGCCATGCCGAGGCCGATGCCGATCCGGCGCGGGTTGTTGTCCGGCGCGCCCGCCTCGGTGAACACCGTGTCCACAACGGACTGCAGGGCGCGCGGGGCGTTCTGCCCGCCGAGCCCGGCGGGGAAGTGGATCCAGGCGAGCCCGGCGTCGAACCGGGCCCGGAGGAACTCCAGCCGGTCGGTCGTCTTCGGGTCGTGGTTCGCCAGGAATTCGGTCGCCTGGCGGGTCAGGTCTTCGGCGGTGACAGTCACTTCGCGCCCTCCGAGAGGTACTTCTTCAGTTCGCGCCGGGCCAGCGAGCGCTTGTGGACCTCGTCCGGTCCGTCGGCCAGCCGCAGCGTGCGGTTCCCGGCCCACATCGCGGCCAGCGGGAAGTCCTGGCTGACCCCGCCCGCGCCGTGCACCTGCACGGCCTTGTCGAGGATCCACTCGACCGCGGCCGGCGTGGAGATCTTGATGGCCTGGATCTCGGTGTGCGCGCCCTGGTTGCCGACGGTGTCCATCAGCCACGCGGTCTTGAGCACCAGCAGGCGCTGCTGCTCGATCCGGACGCGGGACTCGGCGATCCAGTCCTGCACCACGCCCTGCTGGGCGATCGGCTTGCCGAACGCCTCGCGCGAGATCGCGCGGCGGCACATGAGCTCCAGCGCCCGCTCGGCCATGCCGATCGCGCGCATGCAGTGGTGGATCCGGCCGGGGCCGAGCCGGGCCTGGGCGATCGCGAAGCCGTCGCCTTCGCCGGCGATGAGGTTCTCGGCCGGCACGCGGACGTCCTCGAAGAGCACCTCGGCGTGGCCGCCGTGGTCGCTGTCGTCGTAGCCGAAGACGTGCATGCCGCGCTTGACCGTGACACCCGGGGTGTCGCGGGGGACCAGGATCATGCTCTGCTGCTTGTGCGGCGCGGCGTCCGGGTCGGTCTTGCCCATGACGATGAAGATCTTGCACGCGGGGTTCATCGCGCCGGAGATGTACCACTTGCGGCCGTTGACGACGTACTCGTCGCCGTCACGCCGGATGGCGGTCTCGATGTTGCGGGCGTCGGAGGAGGCGACGTCCGGCTCGGTCATCGCGAACGCCGAGCGGATTTCGCCGTTCAGCAACGGTTCCAGCCACTGCTTCTGCTGCTCGTCGGTGCCGAACATGGCCAGCACTTCCATGTTCCCGGTGTCCGGCGCGGCGCAGTTCAGCGCGGTCGGCGCGAGCCGGATGCTGCGGCCGGTGATCTCCGCCAGCGGCGCGTACTGCAGGTTCGTCAGGCCCGCGCCGTGGTCGCCGGGGAGGAAGAAGTTCCACAGCCCGCGCCGGCGCGCCTCGGCCTTGAGCTCCTCGACGACCGGCGGGATGGCCCACGGGTCGTCGCGTTCGGCGAGCTGCTGCTCGAACACCGGCTCAGCGGGGTAGACGTGGGAATCCATGAACTCGAGGAGCTTCCCGCGCAGCTCCTCGGTCTTCTCGTCGAACGCGAAGTCCATTACTTCTCCTCTTTGAGAATCTCGTTGCCGTGCGAGACGAGCAGCGGGACACCGGCCCCGACGCCCTCGAAGCCCGCGCCGACCGTCTTGCCCTGCGTGTAGCGGTAGTGGATGCCCTCCAGGATCACGGCGAGCTTGAAGAACGCGAAGCTGACGTACCAGTTCAGCTGCGAGACGTCCCGTCCCGAGCGCTCGGCGTACCGCCGCACGACCTCGTCGGTCGTCGGGTAGCCGGGCGCGGAGCTGGCGTTGGAGACGAACTGCAGGGACACCTTGTCGCGCTCGGCGTAGGCCACCAGCAGCGCGAGGTCGGTGAGCGGGTCGCCGAGCGTCGACATCTCCCAGTCGAGCACCGCGGAGATCCGGTCGCCGGAGTCGACGAGGACGTTGTCGAGGCGGTAGTCGCCGTGGATGATCGACGGCTCGCCGGACACCGGCACCGCGGCGGCGAGCCGGTCGTGCAGTTCTTCGATGCCGTCGAGGTCGCGGCTGCGCGAGGCGTCGAGCTGCTTCTTCCACCGCCGCAGCTGCCGCTCGAGGAACCCTTCCGGCCGCCCGAAGCCGCCCAGCCCGACCGCCGCCGGGTCGACGGCGTGCAGGTCGACGAGCGTGTCGACCAGCGCGTCGGCGATGGCCCGGGTGCGCGTCTCGCCCAGCTCCGCGAGTTCGCCCGCGGTCCGGTACGGCGTGCCCTCGACGAAGCTCATGACGTAGAACTGCGCGCCGATCACGTCGGCGTCCTCGCAGAGCAGGATCGCCTCGGGCACCGGCACGGCGGTGTCGCGCAGGCCGGAGATCACCCGGAACTCGCGGGTCATGTCGTGCGCGGTCGGCAGCACGTGCCCGAGCGGCGGACGGCGCACCACCCAGCGGGAGCGGCCGTCGCCGACCACGTAGGTGAGGTTCGACCGGCCGCCCTCCACGACGTCCGCGGACAGCTGTCCGGCGACCAGGCCGGGCCGGTGCGCGTCCAGGTGCGCGCGCAGGCGGTCCAGGTCGAGTCCGGGGGGATTCATGCAGCCTCCTCTTCGTCGAGGGGAGCATACCGACTAGTCGGTATGACGGATAGAGCGCGTGGCGAGCGGCACCTTCCCGGGAAAGCGCCGCTCGCCACGCGACGTCACGCGAGGAACCGCGTCACCCATTCGGCGACGCACGCGGGCTTCGCTTCGCCGTCGATCTCGACCGTCCACTTCGACACCGCCTGCTTGCCGCCCGGGATGTCGGTGACCTCCACCAGTTCGGCGCCGGCACGCACCTTCGAGCCGACCTTCACCGGCTGCGGGAAGCGGACCTTGTTGAGGCCGTAGTTGATGCCCATCTTGATGCCGTTGACCTTGTAGATCTTCGGGCCGAACGCCGAGAGCAGCGACAGCGTCAGGAAGCCGTGGGCGATGGTGCCGCCGAACGGGCCCGCGGTGGCCATCGGCTCGTCGACGTGGATCCACTGGTGGTCGTCGGTGGCGTCGGCGAACAGGTTCACCCGGTCCTGGGTGACCTTCAGCCACTCGCTGTACCCGAGGTGCTCGCCGACCGCGGCGGCGAAGGCGTCCAGGTTCTCGAACTCGCGCATCGGCCTCAGTCCTTCGGTCCGCCGGCGGCGTAGATGACCTGGCCGGAGACGAACCCCGCGCCCTCGCTGACCAGGAAGGAGGCCAGGTGCGCGATGTCGTCGGGCGTGCCGACGCGCTGCACCGGGATCTGCGACGCGGCGGCGGCCTTGAACTCCTCGAAGCCCATGCCGATCCGCTCGGCCGTCGCGGCGGTCATGTCGGTGGCGATGAAGCCCGGCGCGATGGCGTTCGCGGTGACGTTGAACTTGCCCAGCTCGATGGCGAGGGTCTTGGTGAAGCCCTGCATGCCTGCCTTGGCGGCGGAGTAGTTGACCTGGCCGCGGTTGCCGAGCGCCGAGGTGCTGGAGAGGTTGACGATCCGGCCGTACTTCTCCTGCGTCATGTACTTCTGCACCGCGCGGGTCATCAGGAACGAGCCCTTGAGGTGCACGCCGAGGACGGAGTCCCAGTCCTGCTCGGTCATCTTGAAGATGAGGTTGTCCCGGGTGATGCCGGCGTTGTTGATCAGCACGACGGGCGGGCCGAGCTCGTCGGCGACGCGCGTGACGGCGGCTTCGACCTGCTCGGCGTCGGTGACGTCGAGGGCGACCCCGACGGCCTTGCCGCCCTTGGCGACGATGGCCTCGGCGCCCTGCTTGACACCGGCCTCGTCCAGGTCGAGCAGCCCGACGGCGAAGCCGTCATCGGCCAGCCGGGCCGCCACGGCGGCCCCGATGCCGCGGCCGGCACCGGTGACCACGGCGACACGGGAAGGGGAATCGGTCACGGGGGACCTCCTCGTCGTTGAGAAAGCGGGCTCGTGCCCGCGAGCCTACTAAGCGGTTGGTCACAGACGATACGGGCAGCGGCCCGTGTTGCGATGCCAACGTACGCAGATTCCCGGGGCCGCGCCCGGTCCGGCGCGGTTTGCCGAGGAAGCCGCCGCCGTCGGGGGACGCCGGTGGCCAACGTCACAGCGGTGTCGCGCTCGCTCAGCGGGCCTGGGCGAGCGGCATCGACCGGTACTTGTCGAGGACGGCGGGGTCCTGCAGCGACATCCACTTCGTGACTTCGGCGTAGGTGGCGCAGACGGTCTCGGGTTTGGCGCACACCTCGCCCATGAAGCCTTCCGCGGCCCGCGAGAAGGCACCGCCGGCCCAGTCGTTGAAGTGGTTCCCGATCACGAGCGGCGCCCGGTTGCCCTCGAAGGCGGCGCGGTAGGCGCCGCGGTAGGTCTCGAGCGTGGCCTGGGTGTACTTGCCGGTGTCGCTCTTGGCGTGGCCGAGCTGGTACCAGAGGTTGTAGTCCATCATGATGACCTTCTTGTGCAGGGCGGGCACCTGCACGTAGGGCATCCAGAACTCCCAGATCCCGTCCAGCCGGGTCGGCCACTTGACGCCGTCGGAGGGCTGGCTGGAGTCGAAGGTGTAGCCGGCCGCGCGCATGGCGGGAAAGGCGGCGGCCCAGTTGCCTTCGAGGCACGGCGTCCGGCCGCCGGTGACGTCCGTGGCGGACAGGTGCAGCCCCAGGCGCTCGCGGGCGTCGTCGACGAAGCGGCTGAACTGCCCGATTTCGTCGGTCCAGCCCTGCGTGGTCCACCGCCCGACGCTCGGTTCGGCACCGGCGCAGAAGTGCCCGTTGTAGTGCGTGCCGATCTGGTGCCCCGCGGCGACGGCGGTGTTGAGGTCCTGGACGCGCGTGGCCACCTCCGCGGCGCTGCCGCCGAAGCCGATCGAGGCCGAGCCGGGCCGGTGGCCGGGACCGGCGTAGCGCGAGCGCTGCTCGTCGGTCAGCAGGTAGATGCCGGAGAGGAAGCCGCTGAAGTGGGCGTGGACGGAGTCGGCCAGGGCGAGGTAGCGGGTCCAGTGCTCGTGCGACCCGGCGCCGTCGAAGGAGAAGAGCACGAACTGCGGCGGCTTCTCGCCGGGCCGCAGCGGCCGCATCCAGTCCGGAGCCTGGGCGGCGGGCGAGCTCGTGGTGGCCGGGGGAGTGTTGCCGGCGCTCGGCTCGGACCCGGCGTGGCCGTGGTCGAGGGCGAGGATGAGGACGACGGCCAGGACGAGGGCCAGCGTGATGGTGAACCACGTGCCTGGCCGCGTTGCCAGTCGTGCCGAGCTCATCTGTGGACGCCTCCCCCTGCTACGTACCGTCACAGGAAGGACGTCGAAGGAGTGAGTCGGGTGCGTCGAGGTGAGATGCGTAACCGACATGCAACCGATTCGACGCACGCAGAGTAGGCACCTCTTCGGGCGGCCGAGCGCAGCCGCATGGCGCAACGCGGCCGCGGCCGCCGCGGCAGCGGGCCCGGCGGTCCTCGGGGCGGTCGCTCCCCGGACACCTCAGGCAGCGGTCTCCGCGCCCCCGTTCAGCGCCGGCAGGGGCCGAAGTAGCGGCATTCGATCAGCACGCGGGGGTCGAGCGCCCGCGCCCGCGGCTCCAGGGTGTCGAGCAGGGCGGCGATCTCGTCCAGGTCCACCACCCCGCCTGTGGTCAACGGGAAGAACCGCTCCTGGGTGTCGTGCTCCGCGCAGCCGCTGCCGCGCAGGTTGCCCGCCGGGACGACCGCGAAGACCTCGTCGCCCTCGTTGTCGAACGTGAAGTAGCTCTGCAGCTGGACCGGGGTCGTGTCGGCCACCTCGTTGATGCGGTGGCCGCCGTACGTCTGGGGGTAGTGCCAGCCGGCGTGGACGTCGTCGGCGAACCACACCCGTGCGGGGTCGCTGTCGCCGTCGAGGAGCCAGCCCCGCGCGGTGAGGAACTCGTGCACGCCGAGCTGGCGGGCGACCATGAGGTCGGACGTGGTCATCGCGGTCCCTTCGGACGAAGTCGGGTACTCACGCTCAGTGTCGCGCCTGACCGGTTTCACGACCGGGTGACCCGCGTCCGGGAAGCGGGACGCCCGGCCGGCTACACGATGCCCGCCGCGATCAGCTGCTGCCAGATCTCGCCCTGGTCGACGACCTCGACGCCGTGCTTCTCGGCCTTCGTCAGCTTGCTCGCCCCGACGTCCGCGCCGGTGATCAGCATGTCCGTGTTCGCCGAGACCGACGTCGCCGTGGTCGCGCCCGCCTTCTCGCAGAGCCGCTGGAACGTCGGGCGGGGGACCTTCTCGCCCGATCGGGGGTCGCTGATCGACCCGGTGACCACCACCGTCTTGCCCGCCAGCGGCGCGCCCGCCGCGACCACCGGTGGCAGGTCCTCTTCGCGCACGTCCAGCGAAACCCCCGCCTCCCGCAGGCGCTCCAGCTCGGGACGCAGCCGGGTGAGGTGCTCGATCAGCGACGCGGCGACCTTCGGCCCGATGTCGTCCACGGCCACGAGCCCGTCGACCCCCGCCTCCACGACCGCTTCCAGCGAGCCGAACCCAGCGCGGCACAGGCGGGCGGCCGTGCCCTCCGACGCCATCGGGATCGCCAGGCCGATCAGCGCCCGCCGCAGGCCGACCGCCCGGCTCGCGTCGATCGACTCGATCATCCGGGTGGCCGAGACCTCGCCGATGCGGTCGAACTCGAGCAGCTTCTCCTTCGTCAGCCCGTAGAAGTCCGACGGGTGCTCCAGGATCCCCGCCTCGGCCAGCCGTTCGATCCACACCCCGCCGATCGCGTCGATGTCCGCCGCCGCCCGCGACGCCCAGTGGATCAGCCGGCGCACGGTCTGCGCCGGGCAGGACACGTTGGTGCAGAACAGTTCCCGGCTGTTGCCCTGCTCGGTCAGCGGCTGCCCGCACGACGGGCACGCGTCCGGCGGGACGATTTCGCGCTCGGCACCGGTGCGCTTGGACTCGTCGAGCACGCCGGCGACGAACGGGATCACGTCACCCGCGCGGCGCACCAGCACCGTGTCGCCGATCTTGATGCCGCGGGCGCGGATCACCTCCTGGTTCGCCAGTGTCGCGCGGGTGACCGTGGTGCCGCCCACGAACACCGGCTCCAGCCAGGCGACCGGGGCGATCTTGCCCGTCTTGCCGACGTCCCAGACCACATCGGACAGCACGGTCGTCTTCTCCTCGGCGGCGAACTTGAACGCCAGCGCGCCCCGCGGCGAGCTCGACCGGGTGCCGGCCGCGGCGTACGCGTCCCGGCTCGCCAACCGCAGCACGGCGCCGTCGAGGTCGTAGTCCAGGTCGTTGCGCTGCCGCTCGATCTCGCCGATCACGCCCTGCGCCTCGGCGGCGTCGGCGCAGCGCCGCATGTCGGCCGCGGTGAAGCCGAGCGTGTGCAGCGCGCTGCCGAGGTCGGTCTCCGCGCTGTCCGGCTCGGTGTACAGGTCGAAGGCGAAGAACCGCAGCCGCCGCTCGGCCACCGTGGCCGGGTCCTTCGCGCGCAGCGTGCCGGCCGCGGCGTTGCGCGGGTTGATCAGCGGCTTGTCCGGGTGGGCGGCGTTGTAGGCGGCGAAGGTGGACCGCAGCATGACGGCCTCGCCGCGGACCTCGACCCGGCCCGGCGCCTCGACCTGCTCCGGGATCCCGTCGGTCAGGGCCCGCACGAGCACCGTGACGTCGTCGCCGGTCGTGCCGTCCCCGCGGGTGACCGCCCTGGCCAGCCGCCCGTTTTCGTAGACGACCGCCAGCGACAGGCCGTCCAGCTTCGGCATGACCACCACCGGCTGGCCCGGGAAGCGGTCGAAGAACGCCTCGACCTGCTCGGGCTTGGTCGCCTTCTCCAGCGACAGCATCGGCCGGGAGTGCCGGATCGGCGCGTGCAGCACCGCCGGGGCGCCCACCTGGTCGAGCGGATTCGGGTCGGGGGTGAGCTCCGGATGCTCCTCGACCAGGCTGCGCAGCTCGTCCTCCACCGCGTCGTACTCCGCGTCCGCCACCAGCGGGGAGCCGCGGTAGTAGGCGTCACGGAGCACGGTGATGCGGTCGGCGAGTTCCTGGATGCGTTCCTGAGCGTTCACGGGGAGGACGGTACCGGGCAGGACCGACAAAAAGTGGCGGGTGGGTGGTGGCGGAGGAGGGGCTCCGGGGTTGCCGGGCAGGGTGGGGGAACGGTCGACGGCCGGGCCGGCCGGTGAAGACCGCACCCTCGGAGAATTCGCGGTCCCACCGGCCGGGCCCCGTCGTGCAAGCCGCCGAACAGGCGACGCGGCTCGTGCTCGGGCTCGTGGCTCAGCGTGGCGGGTGGGCGGGGGACGTCGGCCGCCGCCGGCTCGTGGGGGAGGTGGCCCACGGGGCGGGCTGTCGTGCCGGCTGGTGCGTCGTCGCCTTTCCGGGGGTGTGCGCGGAAATGTCGAACATCGAAAACCCGCTGTTCGTGATCAATGGACATCGGTAACGCAATTTTGTTACGGGCGGAAATTTGGTTCACCCGATCGTGTGATGCTAAAAGTCGGGCTCGCGTGCTTGTTGGCGAAAAGTAATGGTGGCGGTAGGGTTCCTGGCCGGGGGTAGCAACCGAATGGTTGATTATCGCCACTCGCCTTCTGTGATTCCGGAGCAGAAAGAAAGAAGTCTTGGATTTCGAAGCGCTGGCCGGCGAGCTGCGGCACCTGCGGGAAACCGTTGCCGGGGTGACCGATACGGTGCTGGCCGCGGTGGACGGCATTCCGATCATCGCCGATGCCGCCGACGACATCGATCCGGCGAAGATCTCCGCGCTCGCCGCCGCTGATCTCGGGATCGCCCGGCAGGCCGCCGAAATCACCGGTAAAGGCACGCTGAACCAGACCGTCGTTTTCGGCAGCGAAGGCTACATGGCCGTCTACGCCATCGGGCGGCTGGCGCTGATGGTCGTGCTGGGGGACAAGGGCCTGAACGTCGGGCGCCTGTTGTTCGAATCCCGGCCGGTCATCGAGCGGATCGGCGCGATCCTGGCCGCGTAGCACGCCGGCCGACCTACCGTCACGAAAGGGAAAACACCCACGATGATGAACATCGATACGGCGCTCAAGGAAGCCATGTCCATCAGCGGCGCCGTCGGCGTCGCTCTGGTCGACTACGAAAGCGGCATGTCGCTCGGCACCAGCGGTGGTGGTGACTGGCTCGACCTGGAAGTCGCCGCGGCCGGGAACACCGAGGTCGTCCGGTCGAAACTGCGGGTGATGTCCTCGCTCGCGCTCAACGATTCCATCGAGGACATCCTGATCACGCTGCACCGCCAGTACCACCTGATCCGGCTGATGAACACGGTGAGCTCGCGGAATTCGCTGTTCCTCTACCTCGTGCTGGACCGCGACCGGGCGAACCTGGCGCTCGCCCGGCACTACCTCAAGCGCATCGAAGCGGACCTGCAGGTATAGCCGGGGATGACCGGAGGCGGCTCCCGCGCCGCACTCGTCATCGGCTCGGCGTTCGTGCACGACATCGGTTCCCTGTTCCCGGTGACGATGAACCTCGCCGGTGACGAGCTGGCGTTCACGTTCGTGTCATCCTGCCCGTCGCCCGACGCCGTCGAGGACTGGGTCGGGCGGCGGTCGGGCAGCGTCATGGCCGGCCGGGTGCCGCGGTTCTTCGTCGACGCCGGCGGGCGGCGGATCCGCGTCGAGCTGGCCGGCTCGGCGATCCGGGCCCTCGTCGTGCTCGCGGACGAGGTGACCGCCGCCCCGGCGACCGTCCCGCGGCTCGGCCGGTGGCAGGACCAGATGCCCTGCCGCGTGCGGGGCGCGATGGACGAGCTCGCGCGGATGCTGTCGCGCTGCCACCACCGCGCCGGCGGCGCCGCGCCGCTGATCGACCTCGAACTGGCCTACCGGCCGGACCGCGAGTACGAGATGCGCGTGGCCGGCGCCCACGAACGCGTGCGGGCCTACATCGCGCCCGTCCGCCCGGTGCTGGCCATGCGCTGGCGCTCGGCGACGTCGGCGCAGCGCAAGGCGTTCCTCTCCGAGGTCCCGGACGGCTCGCCGGCCCGCGGCTGGCTCCGGCGGCGCCGGACCACGCGGATCATGGGCATGGAGCTGGAGGTGGCGCCCTGACCTCAGGCTCAGGCCGGGGCCAGCAGCCGGTCGAGCACGCCGGCCTTGATGTCGGCGACCAGGACTTCCAGCTGCTCGACGCTCATCTCGACCTTCTGGCCGAAGTCGTCGGTGATGACGATCCGGCGCTCGGCCGGTGCGTCGTCGGCGACGTGGAGCTCCGGGCAGCCGCAGTTGCACTGCCCGCAGAACGTCGCGATGTGCCGCCAGGGTGCGCTCATGGCCGATCTCCTCTTCCGGTGGCTGCGTGGCTGCCGTCCACCGAGTAGTCGGCCGGGGACCGCCGCCGGTTCCCGGGTCGGCCGATCCGGTGACGCTCGCCGGCCGGGTGTCCTGCCAGACTGCTCCGGTACGACGGCCACCACCGGATCGAGGAACCCGTATGAAGATCGCCCGGTTGTTCGGAGCCTTCCTGCTCGCGCTGTCCGGCGTCCTGCTGGTGGCCGGGCCCGCGTCGGCCCACACCGAGCTCAAGTCGAGCTCGCCCGCCGAGGGCGCGAGCCTCGCCGCCCCGCCGCGCAAGGTCGAGCTCACCTTCGAAGAGCCGGTCACCCTGCAGCCGGACCCGATCTCGGTCACCGGGCCGGACGGGGCGAAGTGGTCCGTCGGCACGCCCACGGTCGTCGACGCGGTGATCACCGCCCCGGTGACCCCGTCCGGCCCGGCCGGCGCCTACACGCTCACCTACAAGGTCGTCTCCGACGACGGCGACAAGGTGACGGCCGCGGTGCACTTCACGCTCACCGCGCCGGTCTCCTCCAGCGCGGCGGCGACGTCGTCGGCGGCCGTGCCGACCGGCGCCCCTTCCATGACGCAGACCCAGACCCGGACGCCGGCTCCGGCGAGCGACGTCGCTGGTGGCGTCCCGGCCTGGGTGTGGATCCTCGTCGCCGTCGTGGTCGTGCTGGCCGCGGCCGTCGTCGCCCTGCGGCTGCTGCGCCGGCCCCGGCCGTAGCCTCACCCGGCCGGAGCGCCGTAGTTCCGCAGGAACAACGCCTCGGTGAGGGCCATGGCCGCGATCTCCCGCGGGTCCACGCTTTCGTTGGGCGCGTGGATGCGGGCCTGCGGTTCCTCGACGCCGATGAGCAGGATCTCGGCGTCGGGGTAGGTCTCGGCGAAGACCGTGCACAGCGGGATCGAGCCGCCCTGGCCGAGCAGGCTCACCGGCCGGCCGTACGCGGCCTGCATGGCGTCGTCCATCGCCCGGTGGGCCGGCCCGCCGGTGTCGGCGAGGAACGGCTCGCCGACCCCCTCGACCTCCACCGAGACGTCGACGCCCCAGGGAGCGGCGGCCATCAGGTGCTCGCTCAACGCGGACGCCGCCCGGTAGGGGTCGGTGCCCGGCGGGACACGCAGGTTCAGCCGGGCCCTCGCCCGCGGGGCGAGCGCCGCCGTGGAGCCGACGACCGGCGGGCAGTCGATGCCGAGCACCGTCACCGCCGGGCGCGCCCACAGCGTGTCCGCGACCTCGCCGCTGCCGAGCAGGACGGCGCCGGGGGACAGGCCGGCGTCGGCCCGGAACCGCGCCGCCGGGTACGGGGCACCGGGCCAGCGGCCGCCGGTGGGCAGGCCGTGGACGGTGGTGTCGCCCGCCTCGTCGCGCAGCGTGGCGAGCACCGTCACCAGCGCGGCGAGCGCGTCCGGGGCGGGGCCGCCGAACATGCCGGAGTGCAGCTCGGACGGCAGCGCGTCGACGTGGACGACGACGTCGGCCAGGCCGCGGAGGCTGACCGTCACCGCGGGGTGCCCGACGGCCGCGTTCCCGGTGTCGGCCACCACGATCGCGTCGGCGCGCAGCAGGTCGGCGTGCTCGGGGACGTACGCCTCCAGCCCGCCGGTGCCCTGCTCCTCGGACCCCTCGACGACCAGCTTGAGGTGCACCGGCACGTCGTTGCCGAGCGCCCGCAGCGCGGTGAGGTGCATCAGGATGTTGCCCTTGCAGTCGGCCGCGCCGCGGCCGTACCACCGGCCGTCCACTTCGGACAGCCGGAACGGCGGTGTCCGCCATTCGGCGTCCGCCAGCGGCGGCTGGACGTCGTAGTGCGCGTACAGCAGCACGGTCGGGGCGTCTTCCCGGCCGCACCGCCGGGTCCCGATGACCGACCGGCTGCCGTCCGGGGTGTCGGCCAGGTGGGTGTCGAACCCGGCTTCGGTGAACGCGCCTGCCACCCAGGCCGCGGCGCGGTGGCACTCCTCGGGCGGGAACTGCCGCGGGTCCGCGACCGACCGGATCGCCACCAGGTCCGCGAGTTCGGCGCGCGCCCGCGGCATCAGCGCGTCGATCCGCTTCCGGAGCTCCACCGCGCTCACCCGGCCTTCTCGGGGCAGTAGACCTCGACGACGAGCTGCTGCACGCGGGCCAGCGTCTCCGGGGGAAGCGCCGGCCGGGCCGCCGGGCTGTTCGCCCGCGCGAGCGCCGCCTCCGGGTCGGCGCAGATGGCCCCGCCGTCGGTGCCGAGCAACTGGACGAGCCGGTCGCGCGACGGCGACCACGCGCCCTCCTGGGCGAGCCGGACGGCGAGGTGGTCGGCCTTCGCCTCCGCCGTTTCGGTGGCCGCCCGCGCGGCCCGCGAGTGCAGGTACCCGGCGCCGAGCAGCCCGATCACCGCGATCCCCGCGGCGAAGTAGACCAGCACCCGCTGCGCCCGGGTCGACTGTTCGTCCACAGTGGTCACGATCGCTTCACCTCCGGCTGCCGCCACGACGGTTTGCGCAAGCGGTGGAACAGGAACGGCACCACGAGCCCGAGCCCGAGCGCGCCGCCCGCGACGATGGCCAGGTACACCCACGGGCTGCCCGAGCCGAACTGCGACGGCGGGACGAACCCGACCAGCAACGCGGCCAGCGAGGCGCAGAACCCGACGCCGCAGAGGCTGCGCAACAGCGGCGTGCGGAACCCGCGGGCGTGGCCGGGGAACGTGCGCCGCAGCCGGACCGCCGCGACGAACATCAGCAGGTACATGATCAGGTACACCTGGGTGGTGATCACCGAAAAGATCCAGTACGCGCTCGACACGTCCGGGATGAACGCGTAGAGCAGGGCGATCAGGGTCGTGAGCGCGCCCTGCGCGACGAGGATGTTCTGCTGCACGCCCCGCCCGTTGAGCCGCTGCAGGAACGGCGGCAGGTAGCCCTCCTGCCGGGCGATCAGCAGCAGCCCCTTCGACGGGCCCGCCAGCCAGGTGAGCATCCCGCCGAGGGAGGCCAGCACGAGCAGGACGCCGATCACCGGGGTCAGCCACTGGATGCCGAAGCCGGCGAAGACGGCGTCGAAGGCCTGCATCACCCCGGCCGTCAGCGAGAGCCGGTCGGCCGGGACCAGCCAGCTGATCGCCAGCGCCGGCAGGATGAAGATCACCAGCACCAGTGCCATCGCCAGGAACATCGCGCGGGGGAACTCCTTGCCCGGCTTGCGCAGGGAAGACACGTGCACCGCGTTCATCTCCATCCCCGAGTAGGACAGGAAGTTGTTGACGATCAGCACGAGGCCGGCCAGGCCGGCCCACGCCGGCAGCAGGTGGCTCGCCGACATCGGGGCCGCGGACGGGTGCCCCTGCCCGAGGAACACGAAGCCCAGGATCACCAGCAGCGCGCCGGGCAGCAGCGTGCCGAGCACGAGGCCGCCGCCGGCGAGCCCGGCCACGCCCTTCGTGCCGCGTGAGGAGACCCAGACGCCCGACCAGTAGGCGACGACGATCACCGCGGCCGTCCACCACCCGCTGCTCGCCAGGTCCGGGTCGAACACGTAGGCCAGCGTGCCGGCGACGTACCCGAGCAGGCTGGGGTAGTAGAAGATCGTCATCGCGAACTGGCACCAGACGGCCAGGAAGCCGGCCGGCTTGGAGATCCCGAGCGAGACCCAGTTGTAGACCCCGCCCGGCCAGCCGGACGCGAGCTCGGCCGAGACCAGCGAAGTCGGCAGCAGGAACACCAGCGCCGGGACGAGGTAGAGGAACACCGCCGCCAGGCCGTACCCGGCCATCGTCGGCGCGGGACGCAGGCTCGCGACCGACCCGGTGGTCATCAGCGCGAGCGCGACCCAGGAGATCCACGCGGCCGCGGGTGGCCGGGCGGGCCTGCTCCCCTCGGCGGGCGGCGGCCCCGCGGGTTCCGGTGACCGGCGCGGTCTGTTGGTGGTGGTCATGGCAGTCGGCCTCCAGGGCTCGCCTCGACGGGTGCCTCATCGTGTTCCGGGCGCCTCGCCGCCGGGTCACCCGCGGCGGGCGAGACCGGCTTCCTCAGCCGAGGGCGGTGTCGAGCGTGACCGCCGCGTCGATGAGCGAAAGGTGCGTGAACGCCTGCGGGAAGTTGCCCAGCTGCTCGCCGGTCGGGGCGATCTCCTCGGCGTACAGCCCGACGTGGTTGGCGTAGGTCAGCATCTTCTCGAACGCCGTGCGGGCCTCCTCGAGCCGTCCGGCGCGGGCCAGTGCGTCGACGTAGGCGAAGCTGCACAGCGAAAACGTGCCTTCGGAGCCGGCCAGGCCGTCCGGGGACGCGGCCGGGTCGTAGCGGTAGACCAGGCTGTCGGTCACCAGCTCGGCCTTGATCGCGTCGAGCGTCGAGAGCCACAGCGGGTCCTGGGGCGGCAGGAAACCGGTGCGGGGCATGCGGAGCAGGGCCGCGTCCAGCTCCTCGCCCGTGTCGTGCTGGACGAAGGCGTTGCGCGTCCGATGCCAGCCGCGGGCCAGGATCTGGCCGTGGATGCTGTCGCGCTGCCACGTCCAGTCCTCGACCGGTGCGGGCCTGCCGTGGGCGGTGGCCAGCCGGATGCCGCGGTCGAAGGCGACCCAGCTCATCAGGCGGCCGTAGGTGAAGCGTTTGCGGCCGCCGCGGGTCTCCCAGATGCCTTCCTCGGGCTGGTCCCAGTGCTCGCCGAGCCAGTCGAGCGCCGCGCGCAGGGCCTCCCACCCCTGGTGCGGGAGCTCGAACCCGGCGTGTTCGGCGGCGAAGACGCTGTCGAGGGCCTCGCCGTAGATGTCCAGCTGCAGCTGCCCGGCCGCGTCGTTGCCGATCCGGACCGGGCTCGACCCGCGGTAGCCCGACCAGTGCGCGAGGCTTTCCTCCCGCAGGTCCGCCGTGCCGTCCACGCGGTACAGCACGGCGAGCGGCCCGCTGCTCCCGTCGCCGCCTTCGCGGATGCGGTCGCCGAGCCAGCTGCCGAACCGGGCCGCCTCCTCGGGGAACCCCAGTGACAGCAACGCCGAAACCGAGAACGACGCGTCCCGCACCCACGTGTAGCGGTAGTCCCAGTTGCGCTCGCCGCCGAGCTGCTCGGGCAGCCCGAGGGTGGGCGCGGCGACCAGGCCGCCGGTGGGCGCGTAGGTCAGCAGCTTGAGGGTGATCGCCGAGCGGGCCACGATCTCCCGCCAGCGGCCGCGGTAGGTGGACCGGGCCAGCCAGGTGCGCCACCACTCCACAGTGGACCGGAACAGGGCCTCGAACTCGGCGACGCGGATCTCGCGCGGCGGTTCGGCGGCATCGGTCTCCAGCACGACCCCGCGGACCTGGCCCGCCGTCAGGGTGAGCGTCATGTGCACGTCCGCGCCTTCGACGCGCACTTCGGCCAGGTGCTCGTCGCCGGGCTCGCGGACCGCGTGCAGCGCCAGTGAAGTCTCGCGGGCGATGAACACGGCCCCGTTCGCCACGAGCATCGCCTGGTGCGGCCGCCGCCCGTAGTCGAACCGGGGCGCGACCACGACGTCGAACGTCATCCGGCCGCGGACGCAGCGCACGAGCCGGGCGATCCGGTGCCGGGTGGTGGCCCCGCCTTCGCACGGCGGCATGAAGTCGACCACCTCGCCGAGGCCGTCCGGGCCGGCGAACCGGGTGATCAGCACCGCGGTGTCCGGGTGGTACATCTGGGAGCTCGCGGTGGCGGCCGCCGGTCGGATCCGGAACCGGCCGCCGCGCTCGTCGTCGAGCAGGGCGCCGAAGACCGACGGCGAGTCGAAGCGCGGGGCGCAGAACCAGTCGATCGACCCGTCGGTCGTCACCAGCGCGGCGGTCTGCAGGTCACCGATCAGCCCGTGCTCGGCGATCGTGGTCTCGGTCATCGTTCCTCCAGGGGGCACCGGGATCTCTCGGTGCACCGTCGCCCGGGCGGGACGGTGCTGCCTCATCCCCGCGGGGTGAGGTGGCCCGGCCGCCGCGCACGCCACTGTGGGCGCCACCCGAACAGGAAGGCCCGCCGATGATCGTGCTGCCACTGGCCCTCGCCCAGTTCGTCGCGAGCTACGCGGCCACCACCATGACCGTGGCGGTCAGCGCCATCGCCGCCGATCTCGGCACCACCGTGATCGGGGTGCAGACGGCGATCACGGTGTTCACCCTGACGATGGCGTCGCTGATGGTGCCGGGCAGCAAGCTGAGCGACCTCCTCGGCCGCAAGCGCTGCTTCCTGGCCGGGCTGGGTGTCTACGGCGCCGGCGCGCTGCTCGCCTCGGCCGCGACCGGGCCGGGCCTGCTGATCGCCGGCTACTCGCTGCTCGAAGGCATCGGGTCGGCACTGATGATCCCGCCGATCTACATCCTGGTCACGGTGACCAGCCGCGACCTCACCGCCCGCGCGCGGGCCTTCGGCGTGGTCAGCGGCGCGGGCGCGCTGGGTGCCGCGGCCGGGCCGCTCCTCGGCGGCCTGGTGACGACGTGGCTCGGCTGGCGCGCGTCCTTCCTCCTGCAGGTGCTGCTGGTCGGCCTGATCGTCGTGCTGGCCCTGCGGATCGTCGAACCGCCGTCGCCGCCACGCGAGCGGCGGTTCGACGTCACCGGCGCGGTGCTTTCGGCGGCCGGGCTGTTCTTCGTCGTCTTCGGTGTGCTCCAGGCGGGCACCCACGGGTGGCTGGCGTCACCGGTGTGGCTGTTCGCCGGGATCGGCGCCGCCTTCCTGGTCGCGTTCTTCGCGCACGTCCGGGCGCGGGAGCGGCGGGGCCGCGAGCCGCTCGTGCCGTCGGGCCTCTTCCGCGACCGCGGCACCCGGCTCGGCCTGCTGACCCAGCACGTGCAGTGGCTGGTGCTGCAGGGGTCGTTCTTCGTGGTGGCGGTGTTCCTGCAGGAGGTCCGCGGATACGACGCCATCGAGACCGGGCTGATGCTGACCCCCGCGACGATCGGCATCCTGATCGCCTCGGCGGCCGCCGGCCGGATGGCACGCCGGCATCCGCAGCGTGGCCTCGTCCGCGCCGGCTTCGTCGTCACCGTCGCCGGTCTTCTCCTGGTGCTGCTGCTGGTCCGCGCCGATTCCGGGGTGGCGAGCGCGGTGCCCGGCCTGTTCCTGCTCGGCGCCGGCGTCGGGATCATGCTGACGGCCTCGGTGAACCTGGTGCAGTCCCGCTTCCCGGACGCCGCGCAGGGCGACATTTCGGGGGTGTCGCGCAGTGTGTCGAACCTCGGCTCGTCGGTGGGGACGGCGCTGGCCGGCTCCGTCCTGGCCGGCACGCCCCACCTCGGCGGGCGCTCCTTCGCGCTGGCTCTCGCGACGCTGGCCGTCGCCGCCGTGGCCGGGCTGGCCGCCGCCCTGCTGCTGCCCGAGTGAGCCGCCCCCGGTGGCCGAGCGCCGGACCGCGGTGACGATCACCCGCAGCACCACGCCCAGCACCACCAGGTCGCCGATCATCTGGAGGGTCACCAGCACCCGGGCGCCGGTGGCGACCGGGGCGATGTCCCCGAAGCCGACGGTGGTGAACACGGTGACCGCGAAGTACAGCGCGTCGGTCCGCGTCAGCGCGGTGCCGAACGAGCCCGCGCTGTCGTGGGCGAGCACGTAGTAGCCGTCGGAGAACAGCAGGAGGAACAGCGGGACGATGAGGGCCAGTGCCTGCACGCCCTGCCAGGCCGGGAACGGCGAGCGCAGGATCATCCGCACCTCGCCGGCGACGAGCAGCACCACGAGCGCGAGCCCGGCGGTGAACGCGACCGCCGTCCACGGCCGCAGGGCCTGGTCGACCGGCAGCAGGTAGTAGAGGCAGACCAGTGCGGTGACCGTGAGCAGCGGCCGGAGCACCGCGAGGTGGACGAACCGCCACCGGCGGGTCAACGCGCCAGTGCCTTCCGCTTGAGTGCCTGGTATTCCGCGTCGTCGATGACGCCCTCCTCCAGCAGCCGCCGGGCTTCGGCGATCTGCGCGGCGCCGCCGGTGTCCGATGTGGACACCGAGCGCACGTAGTCGTCGAACCGCCGCCGGGTGGCCGCTTCGCGCGCCCGCTGCCGATCGAGGATGTGCCTGCCCTGGGTGAGCAGGTAGAGCAGGATGCCGAAGAAGGGCAGCAGGATGAGCAGGACGGTCCAGCCCGCCTTGGCCCAGCCGGAGACGTCGTCGCGGCGGTAGAGGTCGCCGAAGGCCACGAACAGCAGCCAGAACCAGGCGATCCAGCAGAAGAAGACCAGCATGGTCCACATGAGGTCGAGGAACGGGTATTCCGCGCTCGCCAGGGTCATCGAAACTCCTCGTCCGGGGAATCGGGGCCGGGCACGTGCGGAACGTGCCCGGCCCAACTCGACCGGATCCCGGAGGTGCCCGCCTCACCCGCGGCGGGTGGGGCGAGCGCGGGCGGAGGCCGGCCCGCGCTTTCCCGGCCGCCGCGGGCGGTCCGCGCTGCTCCCACCCCGCGCAGCCCGGACCCGCCCGCTCACACCGAGAAGTCGGCGACCTCCGCGTCCAGCAGCCCCCGTTCCCGCGCGATCGCCACGGCCTCGCGCCTGCTGCGGACGTCCAGCTTCGTGTAGATCCCGCGGACGTGCGTCTTCACCGTGTTCGGCGAGACGGTCAGGTCCTGGGCGATCTCGTCGATCGACCGCTGCGTCGGCAGCAGGCGCAGGACGCTGCGCTCGCGTTCGGTCAGCGGCGCCGGCATCGGCGGCGTCCGCAACCGGCGCCGGACGGCGAGGATCTCGCCCGCGAACCGCTCGCCCGCGCCCAGTCCGCCGAGCCTGCTGGTCAGGAACGCGATCAGCTCCGGTGGACCGAACACGAACGGGAACCGGACGCCGGTGGGTTCGGCGGCGCGCAGGGCTTCGTCCAGCAACCGGGCCGCGCGGTCCGGAGCCCCGGACGCCAGCGCCGCCTGCACCCCGAGCAGTGCCGCTTCGATCGCCGCCCACCGTAGTTGCATCGGAGCTTCCTCGTCCGGCAACGAGCGCAGGAGCGAGCCCGCCGCGTGGTGGCGGCCGAGCCGCAGCTGGGTCCGGGCGCGCATCAGCAGCAGCTCACCCGAACCGGTGAGGATGGGGAGGGCCCAGCGGACCGTCTCCCTGGCCTGCCCCGCCGCACCCAGCCGGAGCGCCGCGCGCTGCTCCAGGACCGCGCACAGCGCCGCGTGCCCGGGCGGGCACGCCCGTCCCGTGCCGAGGCGGGTGCGGGCCCGGCGCATCCGCCGCAGGCCCGCGTGCCAGGCTCCCAGCTCGAACTCCGCCGCGCCGCGCAGGGTTTCGGCGAACAGCCGCAGCTCCCCGGCCGCCCGCGCGGGCGCGTCCCCGAGCAGCCGGCCGATCCGTTTCGCGTGCTTGAGGCAGTCCGCCGGTTCGCCGCGCAGCAAGGCGCCGTAGGCCAGCAGGGCCCCGGCCCTGGCGCCCTGGAGCGAGCGCGGGGGATCCAGGCGGGCGGCGGCCCGCCGGGCCAGCGTCTCGGTCGCCCGGTAGTCGCCGTCGTGGCAGGCCAGCTCGGCCAGCGTGGTGAGACACTGGGCGACGGTGAAGTCCTCGCGGGCCCGTTCGGCCGCGCCGAGGACCCGCAGCAGGGCTTCCCGGGCGGCCTCGCGCTCGTCACGGGCGATCAGCACCCCGGCGTGGTGCACGGTCGCGAGACCGGCCAGCCCGGAGTCACCGGACGGCTCCTCGCCCGCCGGTGCCGCCGGGGCCGCGGCGTGGTCGAGCTGGGCGAGCCACGCGTACATCAGCTGCCGCAGGACGAGCAGCTCCGGCGCCGGTCGCTCCGGCCACGACGCCTCCGCGCGGGCCAGCTGCAGGGCCGCCGCCGACGTCTCGGCCGCCTCCAGGCACAGCCCGGCCGAGATCAGCGCGGCCGGTGCTCCGGCCGGGATCCGGCGGTCCTCCAGCAGGGACAGCGCCAGCCGCAGGACCTGGTGCTCGCCCGCGAGGAACAGCGTCACGGCGTGCTCGCTCAGCAGCTCGCCGACCCGGCCGGGATGTCCCGACCGGACGCTGTGGAGCAACGCCGGCGCGGGCCGGTCCTGCCCGGCGAACCAGCGGGCCGCCTTCGCGTGCAGGGCCCGCGTCCGGTCCGGCGCGCGCCGCTGCAGCTCCGCGCGCAGGTAGGTGCGCAGCAACGGCAGCACGCGGTGGTTCGGCGGAGCACCCACGGACTCGACCACCTGGGTGGCCGGGCCGCCGAGCTCGCGCAGCGCCGCCTCGGCGTCCGCCCGGCCGGAGAGCACCGGCGCCAGCCCGGCCGGCACGTCGTCGCAGATGCTGATCGTCCGCAGCAGCTCCCGCTGCGCCGCGCTCAGCGCGGCGAGCACTTCGTCGGTCAAGTAGGCCAGCACGGCGCCGTCCCGGCCGGTGGCGAAGTCCCGCAGGCTGCCGTGCCGGGTCGCGGACGCCGTGGCGAGCCGCAACCCGGCCGGCCAGCCGCCGGTCCGGGCGACCAGCCCGGCGAGCTGGTCCCGCGGGATCGCCGGGCCGGCCGTGGCCAGCAGGACGGTCGCCTCTTCGGCGGTGAAGCGCAGCCGGGACGCACCGATCTCGACGAGCCGGTCGGCGAGCCGGGCCCGGCCGAGCGGCAGCGGCGGTTCCCGCCGGCTCGCGACCGCCAGGCACAGGCCCGCCGGCTGGTGGCGGACCAGCGACCGCAACCCCTGCCACGGACCGGGTGCGGTGATCTCCTGAGCGCTGTCGAGGACGAGCACGACCGGTTCGGGCAGCGTGTCGAGCGCGTCGGCGACCCGGGCCAGGAAGGCGAGGTCGGTGCTCGGTGCGGTGGGCACCGCCAGCCACCGCAGCGGGTTGTCCCGGGGGATCCGGCCGCAGCGGCCGAAGGCTTCGAGAACCGCGGACCAGAAGAGCCGGTCATCGTTGTCGTCGGCGTCGGCCGACAGCCAGGCGACCGTTTCGCCGTCCCGGTACCGGGCCCACTCGGCCAGCAGCACGGTCTTGCCGAACCCGGCCGGGGCGCCGACGAACACCAGGGCGGCTTCGCCCGCCTCGTCGAGGACGCCGAGCAGCCGCGGGCGCGACACGAAGTCCGCGGGCGGCCCGGGCACGGTGATCTTGGTCCTCGGTACCCGTCTTCGCACTCCGACGTCGTGGCACTGCCGCATGTCGGTTCCTCCTTCGCGATCGGTTGCGGATAATTCCTCGCGGATCCTGTCACGCAATTGGGCAGGCTCACCCGCTGCGGGCGAAGAGAACAACGGCGAGCGGCACAATGGTGTGCCGGGTGAAAAATCGTGGAGATGCCCCGGGGAAACGTCCGCGGCGATTCGCCGTTTCCCAGTTCTGCTGGCTCGGGCCGGGTGAGGTCGTGGTCCTCGACGTGGTGCGGACCGGCCGGATCAGCGCCGGTTCGGTGCTGCTCGGGCTGGCCGTCGCCCTGTCCGCCTGCATCCCGGTGACCGAGCTGCGCACCGGCGTCCGCGCCGGTGCCGACCTGGTCGCCCGGCTGATCTTCCTGCCGGCCCGCGGCTGGTCGGCGGCGGTGATCCTGCTGGACGCGGCGATCGTCGCCCGCGCGTGGTTCTCGGCGGGCCGCCCCCGCCGCGACCGGGGTGCCCGGTGAGCGGGA
This sequence comes from Amycolatopsis sp. NPDC004169, assembly GCF_040610315.1. Lineage (NCBI taxonomy): Bacteria > Bacillati > Actinomycetota > Actinomycetes > Pseudonocardiales > Pseudonocardiaceae > Amycolatopsis > Amycolatopsis sp. NPDC004169. The sequence goes on along the minus strand of NZ_JBEXMD010000033.1, from coordinate 64,154 downwards.
CGGGCCTCCTCGGTCTCGCCGCGGGCGCCAATTACGTCTTCCGGGGCGCGGGTGCCATTCCGGAACGGGCCGCCGAAGGCGTCGAGGATTTCCGTGGCGTGCTCGTGGTGCCGGTGCCGCCGGAAACAATAGTTTTCGGGACCGTCGCCGATCCGGGAAGCCTTCCGGTGATCCTGCGGCGGCTCGAGGCGCTCGGAATGCACGTGCAATCGGTGCACCGGGTGCGGGAGCTGCCGGTGGTGCAGCGCGCGGGCTGATCCGCTCACGACGCGGCGGTCGCCGTGACGTGCCCGGCGCGGATCGCCTGCCGCAGCGCGGCGTGGTCGCGTTCGTTCTGGTCGGCGCAGGCCGTCGCGAACTGACGGACGGCTTCGGCGAACGCCGGGCCGGAGCCCAGGTAGGCGGCGATGGCGAGGGCATCCCCGGTGCGGGCGTGCGCCCGGGCCAGCGTCCACCCGCACAGCCGCGCGTGCGCGCGCAGCACGTCCGGGCCCATCGTGGTGACGTCGGCGGCGGGCTGCTCGTCCCGCAGCCGGCGGACGTGGAAGTCGGCGGTCCGGCCGTCGAGCCCGGCGCGGGCCCAGCCGAGGAAGACGTCGCCGGTGGCCTGGATCCGCCGCTGGCCGGTGACCACCCGCCGGGCCGGGCCGCCCGCCACGGTGGTGCCGGTGTACTCCTGCAGCACCGACGGCCGGGCCTCCTGCAACTGCAGGAACAGCGGGTCCCCGGTGCCGGTGCGGACGAGCAGCACCACCCACGACCGCGTGCCGACGTCACCCGGCCCGGTCACCGTGCGGGCCGCGTCGGCGAGCCGGTAGCGGTCCAGCAGCGCCCGCCGCGCGGGACCGAGCGTGCGCCGGTAGTGCGTCAGCACGACGCCGAGGCGGTCGGTCAGCGTCGCCGGGTCGCCGTCACCGGCCAGGCGGCCCGCCGGGACGACGGACGGCGGCCGCTCGGCCAGCCGCAGGTGCCCGTCGCGGATCTCGGTGAACCGCCGGACGCCGGCGGCGCGCCCGTTCCGGGGGCCGAGCCGGTGGGCCGCGACGGTCCGCAGCGTCCGGGCGTCGGCCGGGGCGAAGAAGATGTCGAGCGCGGTGCGGCGCGCGAAGTCGTGCATGGCCAGGCGGTAGGCCTCGACCGCGGCGAGCACGGTGCGCCGTCGCACCGCCGCGGCGTGGCCGTTCTCCCGGCCGGTGACCTCGAAGCTCGCGGCCAGCCGCTTGACGTCCCATTCCCACGGCGCGGGCAGGGTCTCCCCGAAGTCGGCGAAGTCGAACACCAGCCGGCGGCCCTGCGCGGTGAACAGGCCGAAATTGGCGAGCTGGGCGTCCCCGCACGCCTGGACGCCGAACCCGGTCCGCGGGGTCAGGGCGAGGTCGGCCGCGGCCGGGAGCGCGGCCCCGCGGAAGTAGGCCAGCGGCGAGGCCGCCATCCGGCCGTAGCGCAGCGGCCGCAGTTCCGGGACCCGGTCGCGGTCCTGGCGGCCCAGCAGGGTCAGGGGATCGGCGCGCCGGACCGGGCTCGGGAATGCGGCGTGCGCCTCCGCCGGGACGGCGGTGCGTGCGGTGCGGGCCTTGGCGATCCGCACGTCGGGGGCCGCGGTCTCGTTTTCGGTGAGAGTCATGGGACGGATCGTCGGCCCGCGCGACCGGTCGCGGCGTCGCCCGCCGGGGGTGAAGCGGGGAGTCATCCACCACGGGTGACGACCTGCGGCGGCGCGGGCCCCAGGGTGAGCCGTGGAGGTGCGGTGATGACGAAGCGGACGCCGGGCCGCCGGCGGGTGCGCCACGGGGATCTCCCCGCCCGGCCGGCGCCGCGCTTGGCCATCCCGTCCGGCCGGCCCCGGCGGCGCTCTCGGGGGAGCGCGCGGGGCGGGTGAACCTCCCACGGGGACCGCGGCGGCGCTCGGGGGCGTCGCCGCGGTCCTGCCCGTGGCTCGCCGGGGTTACCGCGGCTGCGGCTGCGGCGCCTCACTGAAGGCCTCGCGCAGCCGGGCCTCTTCGACGTCCGACAGGTTGGTGCTCAGCAGCGTGGCGCCGGTTTCCTTGAACGGCTCCACCACCCGGTCCAGCACGGTGTCCTCGGACATCACGAACAGCGCGGACGTTCCCGGCGTCACCTGGGACCGGACGGTGTCGATGAACTCCGTGTCGATCCCGACGTGGCTCAGCGACCCGGTCAGCGCGCCGATCGCCGCGCCGACGGCCATGCCCAGCAACGGCACCAGGAAGATCAGGCCGAACAGCAGGCCCCAGAAGCCCCCGCCCAGCGCGCCGGCGCCGGTCAGGTTGCCGAGGTCCTTGGTCTTCGGCTTCTTCCGGCCTTCGGGCCACGACACGTATGCCGCATCGGCGATCGAGATCAACTGCTGCTTCTGCAGCTGCCGGAGCAGATCCAGCGCGTTTTCGGCACCTTCGACGGTCGGGAACCGCCAAACGGTCAACGTGGACACGACATCCTCCTCGGTTCGCGGATCGGTGTTCGTGCCGAACGGTTCCCCGGGTGCGGGCGGGCGGCATCGCCCACGCCGTGTGAGCCCGCGGCCGGGGCGGCTGATCTCACCTGGGTCGGGCGAGGACCGGTGAACCGGCAACCGACCATGATCGCCCGGGTCCGCAGCCCACCCGAGGAACGAGGAGACCGACCATGACCGAACCCATGCAGCCCCGGGCCGGAACGACCGGCGCACGGGCGCCGCTGCCCCCGGACCGGGCCGTCGCGCGGTCGCGGCGGGTCGGCTGGATCTGGTTCGCCGGGGCGATCACCGTCCTGGCCGGACTGTTCAACGTGGTCGAAGGCGCGGTCGCGCTGTTCGACCGGGACTACTACGTGGTCGGCCCGTCCGGCCTGCTCGTCTTCTCGCTGGCCGGCTGGGGCTGGCTCCACCTGATCGTCGGGCTGCTCGTCGTGGTGACCGGCATCGCGCTGTTCACCGGCGCGCAGTGGGCGCGGGTCGTCACGGTCGCGCTCGCCGGGTTCAACGCGCTGGCGCAGCTGGCTTTCCTGTCCGCGTATCCGTTCTGGGGCCTGATCGTGATCGCGCTCGACGTCCTGGTGATCTGGGCCGTCATCGTGCACGGCGACGAATCGACCTACGAAATCTGGTGACCCCGGCGTCCCGGCCGGACACGGGTGATCAGTAGTGTCGTGGCCCCTCGCCCGGCGTCGACCGCGGATCCGGGGCGCATTCTCCCGACAGCCGAGAGGTTCACGTGCCCGAACGAACGACGCCGGAGTTCCGGCCGGTGCCCGGGGTGAAGGTCGCGGTGCCGCGGCTGCCGGGCATCTTCGTCCCCCGGCCCCGGCTGGCCGCGGTGCTGGACCGCGCCACCACCCGGCCCGTCACGGTGGTCCGGGCGCCGGCCGGGGCCGGCAAGACCACCGCGCTGGCCGGCTGGGCCGGCGACGGCCACGACGTCGCCTGGGTGGCCCTGGACGAGGACGACAACGACGAGTCCCGGTTGTGGGCGGCCATCCTCGGCGCGCTGCGCCGCTGTCCCGCGGTACCCGGCGACCGTGGTCTGGACCGGCTCGGCCCGCCGGCGCCCGGGCGGCGGCGGGCCTTCCTGGCCGATCTGGACGACGCGCTCGCCGGGCCGGGCCACCCGGTGCGGCTGGTGCTCGACGACCTGCAGGAGATCGCCCGCGCGGAACCACTGGAGGCGCTCGCGGCACTGGCCCGCCACCTGCCCGCCGCCCTGCGGCTGGTCCTCGTCACCCGGGTCGAGCCGCGGCTGCGGCTGGCCCGGCTGCACGTCGAAGGCGTCCTGTCCCGGGTGGAGGCGGCCGAACTCCGGTTCACCGCCCGGGAAACGGCGAACCTGTTGCGGTCATGCGGAAGCGTGGTGGGGGACGACCGCGTCCGTGAACTCACCGAACGCACCGGTGGCTGGGCCGCGGCGCTGGGCTGGGCCGCCGTTTCGGTGCGCGACGCCGACGACGCCGATCGGCTCGTCGCCTCCGTCACCGGCGACGAACGGGCGGTGGCCCGGTTCTTCGCCGACGAAGTCCTCGCGCGGCTGCCCGCTCCGACGTCGGATCTGCTGCTGCGCCTCAGTGTCTGCGACGCCGTCGGGGCGACCCTCGCGGTCCGCCTGTCGGGCCGGGCGGACGCGGGCGCCCGGCTGGACGAGCTCGAGCGGGCGATGGGGCTCGTCACGCGCACGCCCGCCGACACCTACCGGCTGCCGCCGCTGCTCCGCGGGTTCCTGCGGGCCGAGCTGGCCCGGCGGGACCCGGGGAGCGTGCCGCGGCTGCACGGGATCGCCGCCCGCTGGTACGTCGGCGAAGGCCGCTTCGGGGAGGCGCTCCGGCACGCGGTCGCGGGCCGCGACCGGCAGCGCGTCCTCGGCCTGGCCCGCGAGCACGCCGTCCGCCAGGTGCTGGCCGGTGACGGCGAGCCGGTGCGGATCGCGCTCACCTACCTGGGGGCCGCGGCGGTCGCCGCGAGCCCGGCGCTGCGGCTGGCCTCGGCGCTGGAGAACGTCCAGCGCGGCCTGCCCGACGAAGCCGCGGCCGACCTCGGCGCGGCGGACCACGGCCACGAGCTGTGGCCGCTCGCCGCCCGCCACCTGGCGCTGGTCACCGGGAAACAGCCGCCGGAGAACACGCTTCCGGAGGCCCGGCCGTCCGGTTTCGACGCCTGGGTCACCCTCGACCGGGCGTGGCGGTCGCTGCGCCGCGGGGCCCGGCGGCACGCCGTCACCCAGGGGCAGGAAGCCCTGCGCCTGGCCCAGGGCGACCGGCTCGACCACCTGGTGCTGCACAGCAGGCTGGCGCTGGCCGTGGCCACCGCCGTCGGCGGCGACCACCGCGCGATGCGGCGCGCCTGCACCGGAGCGCTCGCCGTCGCGCGGCGCCACGGCTGGCGCCGGACCCCGGGCGTCGCGGAGTGCCACCTGATGCTGGCCTACGACGACCTGATGCGCGCCGAGCCGGTGGCCGCGGCCCGCGAACTGGCCCAGGCGGCCGCGGCGGAGGTGCCCGGTGGCGCCCCGCTGCTGGCCCCGCTGCGCACGTTCTTCGAAGGCATGGTGCGCTTCGACGACGGCGACCGGACGGCGGGCTCGGAAGTGATGCGCGTGGCCCGGCACCGGCTCGCCGGGTTGGACCTGCCGCCCGAGTTCGTGGGCGTGTGCGGCGTCAGCGAGTACCACGCGGCCCTCGCCCTCGCCGAGGGCGTGCACGCGGCGGAGGTGCTCGCGTGGATGCACGAGCGGCTGCCCGGTAGCGGCGAGCTGGCGCTTCTGCGGGTCCGCGCCCACCTGGCCGCGGACGAACCGGCGGCGGCCGAGGCGGTTCTGCGCGACACCGCGGGGGCCACTTCGTTGCTGCCGGCCACCCCGGTCGACCGGTGCCTGGCGGAAACCGCGCTGGCACTGCGGTCCCACCGGCGGACCAAGGCACTGCACGCGCTGGACCGCGCGCTGGCACTGGCCCGGCCGGACGGCCTGGTGCGGCCGTTCGCCTTGGCCGAGCCCCAGGTCGCCCACCTGCTGATCGACCACTCCGGCGGCTTCGGTGCCCTGGACCGCTTCGCCCAGGCGGTCCGCGGACGGCTCGTGCCGCACGCTCCGGCGAGCAGCTTGACCGACCGCGAGCAGGTGGTGTTGCAGCGGCTGCCGTCGCAGCGGTCGTTGGACGAGATCGCGTCGGATCTGACGGTGTCGGTGAACACGGTGAAGACGCATGTGCGGGCGATCTACGGGAAGCTCGGGGTGAACAACCGGCGTTCGGCGGTTGTGGTCGCCCGTCAGCACGGTTTGACGTGAGGCTTCAGTCGGTTTCGCGTTGGGGAGCCGACAGCAGCGCTTCGGCCCAGCGGGCCCGCGGGTCGACGTCCACCAGCAGTGCCTTGGCCAGCAGGGTCGCCGGGACGGCGAGGACCGCGCCGAGCGGGCCCAGCAGCCACGTCCAGAACACCAGCGCCAGCACCGTGACCAAAGTGGACAGACCGACCGAGCCGGCCACGAAGCGCGGCTGGATGAGCGACTGCACCACGAAGTTCAGCCCGGCATAGACGACGAGCACCACGAGCAGGCTGCGCCAGCCGCCGTCGAGCAGGGCGATGACCGCGGGCGGGGCGACGCCGATCACGAAGCCGACGTTCGGGATGTAGTTGGTGACGAACGCGAGCAGGCCCCACAGCAGCGCACCCGGGACGCCGAGCAGCGCGAGCGCGGTGGTGTCGAGGGCCGCCACGAGGCCGCCGAAGACGGTCGTCACGACCAGGTACCGCCGGGTGCCGGCCGCGAAACCGCGCAGCGAAGCGGAAATCCACGGCCGGTCGCGCGCGATCCGGCCCAGGCGCCGGCCGGCCCACGCGGTTTCGGCGCTGAGGAACAGCAGCAGGGCGAACAGGAAGGCGAGGTTGGTGACCAGGCCGCCGACCCCGGCGAGCAGGGAGCCGGCCAGTCCGACGAGCTTGCCGGTGTCGACCGACGACAGCATGGCCCGCAGTTCGGTTTCCCCGACGCCGAAGCGGCCCAGGACGGTCAGGCCGTCGTGGAGGAGTTCGTCGACGCGGCCGGTGTAGTGCGGGAGCAGCACCGAAAGCTGCGCGACGGACACCACGAAGACGAGGAAGAAGCCGACGAGGGTCGCGTAGACGGTGACGACCAGCACGCCGACGGTCAGCCAGCGGGGCAGGCCCTTGCGCCGCAGCCACGTCCGGACGGGATCGAGGGTGATGACGACGACGAGGGCGAGGAAAACGGGCCCGGCGAACCAGGCAACGGCCTGGACCCCGGCCAGCACGACCACCGCGGCGGCGGCGCCGAGCAGCACGACGAGCGCGCGGGGGAGCGCGGGACCGCCGGCTCCGGGCCCGGTCTCGGGAGGCCACGGAACCGGCGGCGGTTGCCCACCGCGGCCGAACCGGTCGGCAATCCCCTGGAAGGGGCGGTGCGCCCGCCGATCCCGGCCCCGGCGCCGCCGGGGCTTGCGGGACCGTCGAGCCGGGACATCGGCGAGGGTGGCACGCACCATGCGAATCCTCCGGGAGACGAGCGGCGGCGGTTCCCACGGTGGCGGGGCCCGGGGGTTCCGGCTTCACCTGGTGCGGGGGAAAGCGGCAAAGGGCGCTGACCACGGCACCCGGGAATTCGCTCGACGGGCCGGGCCGCCGATCGACCGGGCGGACACCGATTCCTCCGGCGCCCGGGCGGTGTCCAAGTCTCCGGAAGCGGCGAGAGGCCGGTGACCGGAGGCAAGGAGACACGAGTGCGCACCACGACAACACCCATGCCGGTGGCGCCGGCCGCGGGACGGACGCAACGACGCTGGGTGCTGGTCATCGCCTCGGCGGCGTCGTTCATGGTCGTCCTCGACGCGCTGGTCGTGTCGACCGCGCTGACGGCGATCCGGACCGACCTCGGCGCGTCGGTCACCGAACTCGAGTGGACGGTCAACGCCTACGGCCTGAGCTTCGCCGTCCTGCTCATGACCGCGGCGGCGGCCGGTGACCGCTGGGGACGGCGGCGGGTCTTCGCGGCCGGGGTGACGCTGTTCGCGGCGGCGTCACTGCTCTGCGCGATCGCGCCCGGCGTGGAGGTCCTCATCGCCGGGCGGGTGCTGCAGGGCGCCGGCGCCGCGTTCGTCATGCCGCTCGCGCTCGCCCTGCTCGGGGCCGCCTTCCCGGCCGAGCTGCGGGCCGCGGCACTCGGCGTGTTCGCGAGCGTCAGCGGGGTGGCGGTGCCGCTGGGGCCGCTGCTGGGCGGCGCGATCGTCGAAGGCGTGTCGTGGCCGTGGATCTTCTGGATCAACGTCCCGATCGGGGCGGCGCTGGCGTACTTCGCGCTGACCCGGACCGAAGAGAGCCACGGCCCTGACCCGGCCCTCGACGTCCCGGGCCTGGTGCTGGCGGGCGCCGGATCGTTCGGCGTGGTCTGGGCCATGGCCCAGGGCAACGCGGCCGGCTGGGCCAGCGTGACGGTGCTGGGACCGCTCGTCGCGGGCCTGGCCGCGTTCGGCGCGTTCGTGGCGTGGCAGCGGAAGGCGGCCCACCCGATGCTGCCGCTGCACCTGTTCCGCTCCCGCCGGTTCGCCGCCGGCAACGTCGTGATCTTCTGCCACTGGGCGTCCGCGCTGGGCGCGGTGTTCTTCATGGCCCAGTTCCTGCAGGACGGGCTGGGCTACGGCCCACTCGCCGCCGGGCTCGGGCTGGCCCCGTGGGGGCTGACGACGACAGTCGTCCCGCAGCTGGCGGGCCGGCTGGTCGGCCGGTTCGGCGAACGGCCGTTCATCGTGGCCGGGCTGGCGCTGCACGCCGTCGCGATGCTGTGGATCGCCCTGGTGGCCGGGCCGGAGATCGGCTACTGGGCGATCGCCGTGCCCCTGGTGCTGTCGGGGACGGGGATCGCGATGTGCTTGCCGGCGGCGCAGAGCGCGGTGCTGACGTCGGTCGCGCCGCGGTTCCTCGGCAAGGCTTCAGGCGCGTTCAGCGCGATGCGGCAGCTGGGTGGGGCGTTCGGCGTCGCGGTCCTGGTCGCCGGGTTCTCGCTGGCGGGCAGTTACGCGTCGGGTGCGGCGTTCTCCGCCGGGTTCGCGGCCGCGGCCGTGGTCAGCGCCGTGCTCGCGGCGCTGGGCGCGCTGGCCGGTGCCGTCATCCCCCGGCGTTCGGTTGATCCGGTCGATGCGGTGAAGGAGCTGGGCGATGTCTGATGCGAAGGCCGGTCTGCTGCGCGGGCTGCACCACGGGGAGCTGCTGGTGCTGCCGAACGCGTGGGACGAGGAGAGCGCTTCGCTGGTCGTCGAGGCGGGGTTCCCGGTCGTGGCGACCTCCAGTGCGGCGGTGGCGGACGCACTGGGGCACGGGGACGGTGAGCGCGCGCCGTGGCGGGAGATGTTCGCGGCGGTGGCGCGGATCGCCCGCGCGGTGCCGGTCCCGGTGACGGTGGACGCCGAGGCCGGCTACGGCCTGGAGCCCGACCGGCTCGTGGCGGAACTGCTGGCCGCCGGGGCGGCAGGCTGCAACATCGAGGACACCGACCACCGGGCCGGGGGACTGGTGCCCGCGGAGGTGCAGGCGGACCGGCTGGCGGCGATCCGCGCGGCGGCCGGGACGGCGTTGGTGATCAACGCGCGGATCGACACCTTCCTGCCGGCCGGCGCGATTCCCGAGCCCGAGCGAACGGCCGAAGCGGTCCGCCGCGGCCGGCTGTACCGCGCGGCCGGGGCGGACTGCGTGTACCCGATCGGGGTGTCGAGCGCGGCCGACCTCGAGCGTGTCGTGACGGGCGTGGGCGGGCCGGTGAACGGGAACACGGGGGCCGAACTGGATCTGGGCACGCTGGCGTCGCTGGGGGTCGCCAGGGTGTCCTTCGGGCCGCGGTTCTACCGGGCGGGGATGGCCGCGTTGCGTGATGGGCTGGCGGAGCTGCGGCGCGAGGTGGAGAAGGTGGGGGTGTCCCATGGGTGAGGGGGCGGTCGTGGCGTGTGGTGGGCCGGGGGTGCGGCGGGCGGTGGGATTGTCGGTTGGTTGCGGGGCGGTGGGGTGTGGCGGGCTGGGGGTGCGGCGGGCGGTGGGATTGTCGGTTGGTTGTGGGGCGGTGGGGTGTGGCGGGCCGGGGAAGTCGCGCGCTGCGGCGGGAGTGCCCGGTGCGTGAGCGAGCCCCCGCCGATTCCCTCGTACCGCCTCCCGCCGCCGAAGCCGAGCCGGCTCGGCCGGCCGACGAGGCGATGCTCACCGCCGCGCTCGGCTATGCGCTTTCCTCGGCGGCCGAGGTCGGGCTCGCCGATCTCGGGCGTCCCTCGGCCTGCGACGGCTGGACCGTCGCCGACACCCTCGCCCACCTCACCCTCTCCCTCCGCTGCGTCGCCGTCTCCCTCGCCTCCGGTGCCGTGCCGCCCGATCCGCCGCCGCGCGCCGGGCCCGTCACCGCCCGGAGCCTGCGGCGCGACCTCGGCCGAGCCGTCGCCGCGCTCGGGTCGGCGGCCGCGGATCTCCGCGGCTGGCGGGCGGTCGCCGTCGACGGGCGGCTGCTGCCGTGCCGGCGGCTGGTCGTCGTCGGCGCCATCGAAGCCGCCGTGCACGGCTGGGACGTGCACCGGGCCAGGCCGATCCCCGGCCCGCTCGCCGGGCGGCTGCTCGCCGAACTGCCGTCGGTGCTCGATCGGGGCACCCGGCGGGGCCTGTTCGCCGAGCCCGTCACCCTGCCGCCGGGCCGCCCGCCCGGCGAACGGCTGCTCGCCGCCCTCGGAAGGGGATGATCGACGATGTCCACGACGAACGAGGAGCGTGTGGTGTCTTCCGAGGAGCGGCTGCGGGACGAGTTCGGCTCGCTGCGCCCGGCGCTGGTCGCGCACTGCTACCGGATGACCGGGTCCTACCAGGACGCCGAGGACGCCGTCCAGGAGACCTACCTCAAGGCCGCCAAGGGCGTCGACGGCTTCGAAGGCCGGTCCTCCCTCAAGACGTGGCTCTACCGGATCGCCACCAACACCTGCCTCACCGAGCTGAACCACCGCGGCCGTCGCATGCTGCCCGCCGGGCTCGGGGCGCCGTCGGACGACCCGGAGACGCGCGTCTTCGCCGACGACACCGTGGCGTGGCTCGAGCCGCTGCCCGACGCCGTGCTCGGCGACCCCGGCGAGGTCGTCGTGCGGCGCGAGTCCGTCCGGCTCGCGCTGGTGGCCGCGTTGCAGCACCTGCCGGCGCGGCAGCGTGCCGCGTTCCTGCTGCGCGAAGTCCTTTCGTGGTCGGCCGCCGAGATCGCGGACGCGCTCGGCGTCAGCGTGCCGGCGGTGAAGAGCCTCCTGCAGCGGGCCCGCGTCCGGCTCGACGAACTGGACCTGGACGGGCCGCCGGAGCTCGGCCCGGAAGCCGAGCGCGCGCTGCTCGACCGCTACATCGCGGCCTTCGAAGCCGAGGACACCACGGCGCTGCGGGCGGTCATCCGGGACGACTTCAGCCTCGAAGCCGTGCCGCACCCGGTGTGGTTCCAGGGGCTGGCCGTGTGCCTGCCGTTCCTGGACCGCGCGTTCGCCGCGCCGGGCGGTGCCGCCCGGTTGCTGCCCACCCGGGCGAACGGCCAGCCCGCGGCGGGCAGCTACCGCCGGGACGCCGCCGGCGTCCGGCGCGCCGACGGGCTGTGGGTGTTCACCGTGACCGGCGGCCGCTTCTCCCGCGCGGTCAAGTTCCACGGCGCACAGCTGGTGACGGCGGCCGGGCTGCCCGACCGGCTCTAGCCGCGCTTGCGCCGCCTGATCACGAAAACCCCGATGGCGACGGCGATCGCGGTCAGCACGACGTATTGGAGGTACGACGCGTACCGCTCGACGAGCGGCCAGTGTTCGCCGAGCAGCCAGCCCGCGAGGACGAACCCGGTGTTCCAGACGAGGCTGCCGGCCGTGGTGTAGAGCAGGAACCGCCCGAACGGCATCCGTTCGACGCCGGCGGGCAGCGAGACGAGGCTGCGGAAGACGGGGATCATCCGCCCGAAGAAGACGGCTTTGCCGCCGTGCCGCGCGAACCACGCGGCGGTCCGGTCGAAATCGGCGGTCCCGACGAGCGGAACCCGCGCCACGAGCCGGCGCGTGCGGTCGTGCCCGAGCCGCAGCCCGAGCAGGTAGACGACGACGGCCCCGGCCACGGAACCGAGGGTGGTCCAGAAGAGGGCACCACCGAGGCTGAAGGCCCCCCGCCCGGCGGCGAACCCGGCGAGGGGCAGGACGAGCTCGCTGGGCAGGGGCGGGAAGAGGTTGTCGAGCCCGACGACGACGGCGGCACCGGGACCCCCGAGCGACTCCATGAGCCCGACGGCCCAGCCGGCCACCCCGGTGAGCTCCCCGGAAGCGGCGGGGGAGGCGGGGGAGGCGGTCATCGGGGCTCCTGGGGGTGGGTCACGGCGGCGGGCGGGGACGGCTCGGCTGGGGTGGGCAATGCGCGCCGGTCGGCCGGAAGCGGTGGGTTGGGCGGCGCCGGCTCGGGCGGTGCAGGCTCGGGCTGCGGCGGGTTGGCCGCCCCGGGCGCGCGGCGCAGCATGGGGTGATGCGGCTCGCCGGGGGCGGTGGGCTGCGGCAGGTTGACCAGTTTGCGCTGGTTGGCGGGTCGTGCGCGAAGGCGAGCTGGGCGGCTCGGCGGGCGGCGCCCGCTCGGGCGGCCATCGGGCGGTGCGGCTCGCCGGGGACGACGGGCCGCGGCGGGCTGGGCGGCTCGGCTGGGGCGGCGGGCGATGCACGCCGGTCGGCCGAAGGCACCGGCTTGGGCGGTGCGGCTCGTCGGGTTGGTAGGCCGTGGCGGGTTGGCCGGTTGGCGCCGGGTGAGCGGGTGCGCGGAGGCGAGCTGGGCGGCCGGCGCAACCTTGGCGGAGGCGCCGGCCGCGGGGCGAGCCGACCTGCCGACGTCTCACCCGCTCGGCCGAACCGCGGCGCCCGCCCGACCCACGTCACCCGGCGCAGGCCTTCGTCAGCGCCGTCACCTGGTCCGCCTTCTTCCTGGCCCACTCCGCCGGCGTCTTCACCAGCTCGTCCACCGTTGTCTCGCGCAGGGTCGTCGCCAGGCTGTCGATCGCCTCGGCCGCCGTGGTGTTCGCCGCCTTCTGTGCCAGGCCCGTCAGCTCGTCCGCCGCCGCGTGGGCTCGTTCCGTTGCCGCCTCGGGGTTGGTCACGTTCTGGTCGGCCGTGGCGATGCGGACCGCGTCCGCGCAGACCGCCGCCGTCGAAGCCGCGTTGCTCACCTGGCCCGCCGTTTCCGCGGCCACGCCGCAACCCGTCAGGGCCAGCACGAGCCCTCCGGCGAGGATCATCAAGCGCATCTTCTACTCCTTCCGGGAGACAGCCGAGGTTTTGAGGAGGCTGGCGGTGACCGCCGTCGCGAGGATCGCGGCGACCACGCCCAGCGAAAGCGCCGTCGGGATCTTCCAGATCTCCAGCAGCAGCATCTTCACGCCGACCCACACCAGCACCAGCGCCAGGCCGAGCTTCAGGTACACGAACCGGTGCATCACGTCGGCGAGCAGGAAGTACATCGCCCGCAGGCCCAGCACCGCGAAGGCGTTCGAGGTGAACACCAGGAACGGTTCCTGCGTAACCGCGAAGATCGCCGGGATCGAGTCGACGGCGAAGACGACGTCGGTCACCTCGATCAGGACCAGGACCGCCAGCAGTGGCGTGGCCACCCAGCGGCCGGCCTGCCGGACGAGGAACTTGCCCCCGTGGTCGCCGTCGGTGGTCGGGATGATCCGGCGGAACACCCGCAGCACGGGGTTGCGGTCGTAGTCGACGGTTTCGCTGCGGTGCAGCGCCATCCGCACGCCGGTGATGACCAGGAAAGCGCCGAACACGTACAGGATCCAGGCGAAGCTCGCGATCAGCGCCGACCCCGCCGCGATGAACACCGCCCGGAACACCAGGGCCCCGATCACGCCGTAGAACAGGATGCGGTGCTGGTACTCGCGGGGCACGGCGAAGTAGCCGAAGATGATCGCGAACACGAAGACGTTGTCGACGGCCAGGGACTTTTCGATGACGTAGCCGGCGAAGTACTGGCCCGCGAACTCCGCGCCCCAGACCCACCAGACCACGGCGCCGAAGGCGAGCCCCAGCACCACCCACGCGCCGGACCACGCCAGCGCCGAGCGGACGCCGACGACGGGGGCCTTGCGGTGGGCCGCCAGGTCGACGGCGAGCATGGCCAGGATGACGCCGAGCACGGCGGCCCAGGCCCAGAACGGAACGGTCACGACACACTCCTCCGGTTCGGTGACGAACCGGAGGTCTCCCCGGTCACCCTCAGGTGACGCCGGCACCGGGCTGCTCACGGGCAGCCGGACTGACGATGCCGAACCGGGCGGGTACTCCCCTCCGTGCCACCAGAATGACGAACTGCACTTCGTCTGTCAAGTTCGGACGTCTACTGTGGCCGGTATGGCTTCGTGGACGTTCCTCAGCAACCACGCGCACGTCCTGCTCTGCGTGGCCGCGGATCCCGACCGCACGCTGCACGACATCGCCGAGCGAGTCGGGATCACCGAGCGCGGCGTGCAGCTGATCCTCGCCGACCTGATCGCCGAGGGCTACCTGGAGCGCGAGCGCATCGGGCGGCGCAACCACTACAAGATCCACCCGGAAGGCCGGTTGCGTCACCCGTTGGAGGCACACCACCGGGTGGCCGACCTGGTCGCGGCCCTCGGTGTCGAACCGGCTGCGCCGGCGTGAATCACCCGTTCAGGAGCCCGTGGTCCTGAACCACGCGGCCGAATCAGCCGCCACCACATCGGATCCGTGGCTGGCGAGCACGACTTCGCCCCACGAGCCGGGCGCGGTGAACCGCGTAGTCCCCGTGTTGAGCACGCACACCAGGTCCCCGCGCCGGAACGCGAGCACCGTGTCCGCGCCCGTCGTCAGCCACTCCACCGGGCCCGGCCGGCCGAGGCGCAGTTCCTTCCGCGCCCGGACCGCCCGGCGGTAGAGGTGCAGCATCGAGGACGCGTCCCGCTCCTCGACGTCGACCGCGTACTCGGCGAACCACTCCGGCTGCGGCAGCCACGGCTTCCCCGTGCCGAACCCGAACGCCGGTGCGTCCGCCGTCCACGGCAGGGGGACGCGGCAGCCGTCGCGGCCCTTCTCCAGGCCGCCCGTCCGGTGGAACACCGGGTCCTGGCGGGCTTCGTCCGGGAGGTCCTGGACCTCCGGCAGGCCGAGTTCCTCGCCCTGGTACAGGAACACCGAGCCCGGCAAGGCCAGCAGCAGGAGCAGCGCCGCGCCGGCCCGGCGGCCTCCGAGCTCCGCGTCGACTTCGCCGCGCGGGCGCATCAGCGCCGCGAAGGCGTCGTTGCTCTCCGGGGCCGGCTCGGGGCGGACGATGCCGTAGCGCGTCACGGCCCGGTGGACGTCGTGGTTGGCCAGCGTCCACGCCGCCGGGGCGCCGTGGACCTGCGTGCGGGCCGTGGCGCGCTCGATCGCGCCGCGCAGGGCGGCCACCTCCCACGGCTGGACCAGCAGGTCGAACGAGAACGCCTGGTGCAGCTCGTCCGGGCGCAGGTAGGCGTCCAGGTCGGCCGGGTCGGGGACCCAGACCTCGCCGACCAGCAGCAGGTCGCGGTCCGGGCCGTAGCCCGCGGCCAGCGCGTGCCAGCGGCGGAAGATCTCGTGCACCTCCGGCCGGTTCCAGCTGTAGGCGTTGTAGCTGCCGCCCGCCGGGTCCCAGTCGCGCAGGGCCGCGTCCTTGATCAGGCCGTGGCAGACGTCGATGCGGAAGCCGTCGACACCGCGGTCGAACCAGAACCGCAGTACGTCGTCGAAGTACGCCAGGACCTCCGGGTTGCGCCAGTCGAAGTCCGGCTGCTCGCGGGTGAAGAGGTGCAGGTACCACTGGCCCGGCGTGCCATCGGGTTCGGTGACCCTGGTCCACGCCGGCCCGCCGAAGACCGACTGCCAGTTGTTGGGCGGCTCGTCGCCCCGGCCGTCGCGGAAGACGAACCGCGCGCGCTCGGGCGAGCCGGGGCCGGCGGCCAGCGCCGCGGTGAACCACGGGTGCTGGTCCGAGCAGTGGTTCGGCACCAGGTCCATCAGGATCCGCAGACCGCGCGCGTGCGCCTCGGCGACCAGGCGGTCGAACGTCTCGAGGCTGCCGTACTCGGGGTTGACGCCGTGGTAGTCGGCGATGTCGTAGCCGTGGTCGGCCTGCGGTGACGGGTAGCACGGGTTGAGCCAGATCGCGTCGGCGCCGAGCCCGGCGATGTGCCCGAGCCGCCCGATCACCCCGCCGAGGTCACCGACGCCGTCGCCGTCGCTGTCGGCGAACGAACGGACGTAGAGCTGGTACACCACGGCGTCGTCCCAGAACGAGCGCGGGCGGGAAGAAGTCGGCGGCACCCCGCGATCTTCGCACGCGCCGGTGGTTGACTTGCGCCATGCCACTGGGGACGCACGAGGTCGAGGTGTTCGAGAACGCCAGGCCGAGGCTGGAAGCCATCGCCTACCGCCTGCTGGGGTCGGCGGGCGACGCCGAGGACGCCGTCCAGGACACCTTCCTGCGCTGGCAGTCCGCCGACCGGGCGCTCGTCGAGACACCCGAAGCGTGGCTGACCAAGGTGCTCACCAACCTTTGCCTGAACCGGCTGACCTCGGCGCGGGCCCGGCGGGAGACCTACGTCGGCCAGTGGCTCCCCGAGCCCGTCTTCGCCGGCGACCGGATGCTCGGCCCGTCCGACACGGTCGAGCAGCGGGAGTCCGTCTCGATCGCGATGCTCACGCTGATGGAGCGGCTGACCGCCCGGGAACGCGTCGTCTACGTGCTGCGCGAGGCCTTCGCGTACTCGCACGGCGAGATCGCCGAGGTGCTCGACCTCACCGAGGCGAACTGCCAGCAGATCCACCGGCGGGCCAAGCAGCACCTGGCCGCGGACCGGCGGCGGGTCGCGGTCGACGCGGCCGCCGCCCGCAGGATCGTCGAGGAGTTCCTCGCCGCGGCGCTCAGCGGCCGGACCGACGCGCTGGTCAAGCTGCTGGCCGACGACGCGGTCAGCGTCGGCGACGGCGGTGGCGCGGTCTTCTCGGTGCCGCGGCCGATCACCGGTGCCCTGCGGGTGGCGCGGTTCCTGCGCACGCTGTTCACGCCGAGCGAGGCGAAGTGGGAGATGGTCGGCGGCCGTCCCGACCTGTACGCCGCCGTCGCCAACGGCGTGCCCGCCCTGGTCATGGTGGTCGAGGAGCGGGTCGTCGGGATCTTCGCGCTGGACGTGACGGCCGACGGCATCGCGGCCGTCCACGCCCAGGCCAACCCGGCCAAGCTCGCCCGCGCGACGCGCGAGTGGCCGACCGCCGAGCACGGGGAACCGCTCGCCGGCACCTGGTGATCCAGGTCACGTCGAACTCCTGTCAGGTTTCGCGCCGCTGTCCGGTTCAGGGAGCACACACCGACCGGACAGGAGCAAAACCATGAAGCACCGCATCGTCGTCCTCGGGGCCGGATACGCCGGAGCCAACGCTGCCGGGCGCCTGGCCAAGCGGTTGCACCCCGCCGACACCGAGATCACCCTGGTCAACGCCGACGCCGAGTTCGTCGAGCGCGTCCGCATGCACCAGCTGGCGACCGGGCAGGACCTGAAGCCGCGCCCGCTGGCCGGCGTCTTCGCGGGCACCGGCGTCCAGCTGCGGATCGCGCGGGTCGCCGCGGTCGACGCCGAACGCCGGACCGTCGTCCTCGCCGACGGCGGAGAACTCGGCTACGACACGCTCGTCTACGCCCTCGGCAGCACCGCCGCCGCCGTTCCCGAGCACGCCCACAGCCTCGCGGGCAAGGAGTCCACGCTGCGGCTGCGCGCCCGGCTCGCCGACCTCGCCGCGGGCGGGACCGTGCTGGTCGTGGGTGGCGGCCTCACCGGCATCGAAGCCGCCACGGAAATCGCGGAGGCCCGGCCGGACCTCGAGATCGCCCTCGCCGCCCGCGGCGGCCTCGGCGACTGGCTGAGCGAAAAGGGCCGTGACCACCTGCGGCGGGCGTTCGACCGGCTCGGCATCACCGTGCACGAGAACACGGCCGTGACGAGGGTCGAGCCGGCCACCGCGACCACCGCCGACGGCCGCACGATCCCGGCCCAGGTGACCGTCTGGACGGCCGGGTTCGCCGTCCACCCGATCGCCGCGGCCACCACCCTGACGGTCGCCGAGACGGGCCAGATCGTCGTCGACGACACGATGCGGTCGGTCTCCCACCCGGACGTCTACGCGGTCGGCGACGCCGCGTACGCCCGGGGTGGCCACGGCACACCGCTGCGGATGTCCTGCGCTTCGGGGATCCCGACGGCCCAGCTGGCGGCCGACGCCATCGCCGCCCGCCTGACCGGGCGCCCGGTGCCGGAGAACAAGATCGGCTATTCGGTCCAGTGCGTGAGTCTCGGCCGCCGCGACGCCGTCATCCAGCGGGTGACCCCGGACGATGTGGCCAAGCCCTCCGCGGCGACCGGGAAGACGGCCGCCCGGATCAAGGAACTGATCTGCCGGTCCGCGGCCTGGAGCGTCGAGCACCCGACGCTGCTGGTGCCGTCCCGCCGCCGGCACACCGTCGCCGCCGGGGAGTCGGGCGAGGTCGGCCGGTCGCGGGCCGGCCGGTCAGTGCCTCGGTGAAGCGGGCGGCAAGGGCACCCGGGCGGTGACGCCGTCGGGCCAGGTCAGCGTGACGCTGCCGGCATCGATCACCAGCGACGGGTCGGGGTCGTCCGGGGCGCCGCGGTCCAGGACCACCACCGCGGCGTACACCGCTCCCGGCTCCGGTGGTCCCTCCGTGGCGACGAACGGCACCGCCGTCCACGGGCCCAACGGGGAAACGCCGGACTCGACCACCACCCCCGCCCTGGTGAAGCCGCGCAGCGGACGCAGTTCCGACCGGAGATCGGCGGTCCGGGCGGAAGCCGCGCCGGTTTCCGGCCGCGTTCCGCCCGTGACCGGCCAGCCCGTCAGCCGCAGGGACCGGACCGGGTCGCCGACGTCTTCGAGGCGAGCGAGCCGCACCTCCACCCCTCGGCGGACCACGGACACCACCGTCAGCACCGGGCCCGGCACCACCGGGCCGCCGCGGCCGGAGCCGTGGTCGGGGGAGTCGTCGCCGGTCGTGTCCACCCAGCGGACGCGGCCCCGGGATGCGGCCGCCATGATCCCGCCCGGCAGCTCGGTCGTGTAGCACGTCGAGAAGCCCGCCCGGTGGCTCGCCCGGCCGCCGGTGTCCAGCACGGACACCGTGTTGTCCGGCACGGAACCCAGCGGCGGCACCGTCGCCGTCGAATAGCCGAGCCGGGCGTAGAGCGGTGCGTCGGACCGCGGATCGCCGGGGCGGGCGTGGTCCGTGCCGTGGTTGATCACCAGGGCGATGCCGTCGCGACGGCGTCCCGAAACCAGCCAGCCGGGCGCGGTGACGACGCGGGCGACGTCGCCCGTCTCGATCGGCAGTGGCTGCTCGACGTCCGTCCACACGGGATGGTGGGCCGGCAGGGCGAGACCCAGCAAGCCTTTGGCGGCCCAGTAGGGCGAGCCGGGGCCGGAGTACGCCTGGCGCATCGCGGGCCAGGCGTGGTGCCAGCCGAGGCCGAGCAGGCCGTCGGGCACGTCGAAGTGCCGGACCATCCCGCCGGCGACCCGGCGCGTCAGGCCGGGGGCGAGGGACGAGGTGCCGGTGACCGCGCCCACCCAGAACGGCGCCGCGGCCGCGAAGCGGTAGACCAGGCTGCGGCCCTGCAGCAGCGGCGAGCCGTCGGCGCCCACCAGCCGGACGGCGTCGGCGAGGTAGGCCCGCAGGTCCGCCGCCCACTGCAGCCGCAGGGAGCCGGGGCACAGGGTGCCGGTGACGTCGAACAAGTGCGTCCACAGCAACGGGTACAGGTGCAGGGCCCAGCCCGTGTAGTGGTCGTAGGCGCGTTCGTCGCCGTCGCTGAGCCAGCCGCCCGGCCGCCGCAGCGACGCGTGCACGGCCAAGTCCTCCTCGACGTCCGCCGCCGACCACGGGCCGCCCGCCTCGCGCAGGAACGACTCCACGACGATCCGGAACCACACCCAGTTGATCGGCGGGTAGGGCTGCCCGATCACCGTCGCGAGCCAGGCGACGACCCGCTCGCGGACGGCGTCGTCCAAGCGGTCCCACAGCCACGGCCGGGTCAGCTGCAGCACGAGCGCGATCGACGCGGCTTCCACTTTGGCCTGGCCGAGTTCGCCGGGCCGCGGCCACGCCTCGGGCGACGCCGGATCGGTGCCGGCGGCCAGCCCGCGCGCGTAGTGCTCCAGGAGGCCGCCGGGATCCGCGCCGTCCTCCCCGGCGACGCGGAAGCCGGCGAGGAGGAAGGTCCGGGCGAACCCTTCGAGGCCGTCCGAGACGCGGCCGTTGCGGCTGGGCGGGCCGGGCAGGTCGATCCGGGCGCCGCCGGGCGAGCGGTACCGGCCCGCCGCGGCGAGCAGGCGGTCCGCCAGTGCGGCGTAGTGCTCGCGGGTCCAGCCGGTGTACGGCGAAAGCCGCCGGTCCTCGGCGGCGGTCATGCCTGCACCGCCAGCGAGTGCCGGGTCACCGGCGCCCGGGGTGGCAGGCCCGCCGCGTACCGCTCCAGCTCGCCGAGCGCCTCGGCGCTCATCCGGCGCGTCTCCGAACCCAGCGACCCCGCCACGTGCGGGGTCAGCACCACGTTGGGCAGGTCGTAGAGCGGCGACCCGGCGGGCAGCGGCTCCGGCTCGGTGACGTCGAGGACCGCGTGCAGGCCGCCGTCGGCGCAGGCCCGCTCCAGGGCCTCGGTGTCCACCAGTGCGCCGCGTGCGGTGTTCACCAGCACCGCCCCGGGCGGCAATGCGGCCAGCTCGGCGGCACCGATCATGTGCCGGGTCTCCGGCAGCGACGGCGCGTGCAGGCTCAGCACGTCCGCCAGGGGCAGGGCGTCCGCCAGCACCGCGGGCTCGGCCCCGGCCGTGCGGATCTCGGCCGGGTCGATCACCGGGTCGACCACGACCACGCGGGCCAGGTCCAGCAGCCGCAGCAGGGCGGCGACGCGGCGGCCGACGCGCGAGAAGCCGACCAGCACCACGGTCCGGTCGCGGCCGGACAGCTCGCCGCGCCGCTCGCGGTAACCCCAGTCCTCGCGGAACTCGCGGGCGTCGGCGGCCAGGAAGGGCACCTTCTTGAACGCCCACAGGATCGCGCCCAGCGTGTACTGGGCCACCGGCTCCGCGTTGGCGTCGGCGGCCGTGGTGACCAGCAGGCCGCGGTCGAACACCGCCGCGCCCACGTGGTCGCGGACGCTGCCCGCCGCGTGCAGCACCGCCCGCAGGCGCGGGGCGGCCCGCAGGACCTCCTCGTCGAGCGGGGGACAGCCCCACGACGTGATCAGCACCTCCACCTCCGCCAGCCGCGCGCGCACCGCCGCCGAGGCCAGCTCGTCGGCGCACAGCGGCTCGCCCAGCCGGGCCGCGGCGCGCAGCCGGGCCAGTTCCGCGGGGCCGAACTGCAGGTGCATCGTGTCCCGCGCCATCGCCAGCAGGGTCTCCGGGCGGCGCTTCACTTGACGCTGCCCGCCGCCAGCCCGGACCGCCATTGCCGGTGCAGCAGCACGAACGCGACGACCAGTGGCAGCACGGCCAGCAGGGAGCCGGTGATGACGAGCGGGTTGTACTGCGGGAACTGGGTCACCCGCGTGCTCCACTGGTAGAGGCCGAGGCTCATCGGGAACAGCTTCGGGTCGGTGAGCATCACCAGCGGCAGGAAGAAGTTGTTCCAGATCCCGACGAACTGGAACAGGAAGATCGTCACCAGGCCGGGCCGCATCATCGGCAGGCCGATGGTGAAGAACGTCCGCAGCTCGCCCGCGCCGTCGGTCCGGGCGGCTTCGAGGACCTCGCCGGGCACCGCGGCTTCGGCGTAGACGCGGGCGAGGTAGACGCCGAAGGGGTTGGTCAGCAACGGGATGAACACCGCCCAGAACGTGCCGACCACCTCCAGCTGCGACGCCAGCAGGTACAGCGGCAGGGCCAGCGCGGTGGTCGGCACCAGGACCCCGGTCAGCGTCACCGCGAACAGCGCCCGGCGGCCCGGGAAGTCGAGCTTCGCGATCGCGTACCCGCACGCGGCGCAGATCAGCGAACCGAGCACCGCGCCGAGGCCGGCGTAGAGCAGCGAGTTGCGGATCCAAGCGAGGAAGACGCCGTTCTCCTGTGTGAACAACGCGCTCAGGTTGGTGCCCAGGGTGAACTGCCCGAATTCGAACGCGCCCGTGGTGGAGAAGTCGCCGACGGACTTGGTGGCCGAGGTGACCAGCCAGACCAGCGGCAGGACCGCGTACAGCGCGGCCAGCACCAGCAGGACGTGCACCGCCGTGCGGGACGTCCACCGCGAGGCGGCAGGGGGCAGGGTCACCGGGACCTCCGGGCGGACAGGCGCATGACGAGCGCCGAGAGCAGGGCGGAAACCAGCGCCAGCAGCACGGACGCGGCGGCGGCGCGGCCGTAGTCGTTGGCGATGAAGGCGGCCTCGTACACGTACAGGCTCGGGGACCAGGTGCTCGTCACCGAGCCGGTGAACCCGCGCAGCACCAGGGGTTCGGTGAACAGCTGCAGGGACCCGATCACGGTGAACACGAGCGCGACGAACATCGTCGGCCGGATCATCGGGACCTTGACCGACCACGCCGTCCGGAGGCCCCCGGCGCCGTCGGCGCGCGCGGCTTCGAGGACGTCACGCGGGACGGCCTGCAGCGCGGTGTAGAAGATGATCATGTTGTAGCCGACCCACTGCCAGGTCGCGATGTTCACGATCGAGGGCAGGATGCCGGTCTTGCCCAGCGGGTCGAACGGCAGCAGGGCGGTCAGCCCGGAATGGGGGCTGTACAGGTAGGCCCAGACGAGCCCGGTGATCACCGTCGGCACCGCGTAGGGCAGGAAGACGGCCAGCGACCACACCCGCTTGAGCCGGACGACGGCGGAGTCGATCAGCAGCGCCAGCAGCAGGGCCAGGCCGAGCATGACCGGGATGTGCACCAGCACGAACAGCGCCACGTTGCCGAGGCTGGTGTGGAACGCGCTGTCGGTGAGCACGTCGGTGTAGTTGCCGAACGCGATGAACGCCTGCGTCGGGCCGGAGAAACCCAGGCCGGACAGGCGATCGGTGAACAGGCTCAGGTAGAGGGCGTAGGCGATCGGGACGAGCACGGTGGCGGTCAGCAGGACCGCGAACGGCGCCGCCAGCACGAGACCGGCGCGGCCGCGGCCCCGCCGTCCCCGCGCCGGGCTGCCGGGGCTCACCGCTGCCGTCGCGCTCGCGGCCCGCTCGGGCGTCAGGACGGTCATCACGCTTTCCCTTCCAGCACGGTCAATCCCCGCTCGCGCAGCTCGGCGACGGCGCCGGCCTGCGTCTGCCGGACGGTGGCGGCGAGGGTCGTGCTCCCGGTCTTCACCCCGCCCATCCGGTCGACGACGGTGGAGAACGTCCGCAGCGCGTTGGGTCCCCACGTCCAGTCCGGGACGCGCCGGGCGGCTTCGTCGAGCACGTCGTAGACCGGGTCGCCGAGGAAGTACCCGCCCCGGTAGGCCTTCCTGGCCACGTCCCGGCTCGGCAGGTAACCGGGGAAGGGCGTGGTGAATGTGGTGCCGATCTTCGCGACGGCCGGGTCGGTGCTCAGCCAGCGCAGGAACTTCACGGCCGCGTCCGGCACCTCGCTTTCGGCGGAGACGGCGAACGCGCTGCCGCCCTGCACGCCGTTGGCCGGGACGCCGTCCCAGGTCGGCATCGTGGTCACCGCCCACCGGCCCTTGTCCTGCGGGATCGACTTCACCAGCGAGCCGACGCTCCAGGACGCGCCGAGCAGCCCCCACAGCCGTCCGGTGTGCATCGCCCCGATCCAGTCCTGGTCGCCGGTCGGTGCGGTGGCGACCAGGCCGTCGCGGATCAGGCCCTGCCAGTAGTCCGCGGTGCGCAGGGTGCCCGCGCCGTCGATGTCCACCCGCCACGAGCCGCCGTCGACCCGCCACCACGGATCGCCCGCCTGCCAGCACATTCCGGCGAAGAACGAGCCGTCGTTGAGCGGGAACGTCGTCAGGCGCGCGGCCGGGTCGGCCTTCTGCACGGCCCGCGCGGCCGCGCGGAATTCGTCCCAGGTGCGCGGGACCGCGATGCCGTGGGAGTCGAAGAGGTCCTTGCGGTAGTAGAGCACCATCGGGGCGAGGTCCATCGGCACCGCCCAGGTGCGGCCGCCCGGCCGGACACCCTGCCAGGCGGCGGGGGAGTAGCCGCGCTCGAGGTCGGCGAGGTCGCCGGTGAGGTCGCGCAGGCCGCCGGTGGTGAGCAGCTGCGGCAGGCCCTGGTACTCCGCGTGCAGGATGTCCGGGGCGTTGTGGGCGCGCAGCGCGTTGGTCTGCTGGGCGTAACCGCCCTTCAGGCCGGCCGCGATCACGTTGAGCTCCACCGAGGTGTCCGGGTGCGCGGCGTTGAACGCGGCGACGTACTTGTCCATGCCGGTGAGCCACGACCAGAGGCGCACGCGGGTGGCGCCGGAGGCCGTCGTCGCCGACGCGCAGCCGCCGAGCAGGCCGCCGGCCGCGAGCCCGGCGGTGGCCGAAAGGAACGTCCGGCGGGTCGGGCCCGCCGATCCCCGAAGCGTCATTGCTCCTCCGTCGAAGTGATGGCTGTCACTGTCGGGCTGTGCCATAGTGCGAGTCAACAATTCGAGTCAAAACCGATCACAAACGATCGGAATCGAAAGGGCGGCACCGATGCGGCTCCCCGACGTGCGCGACCGGACGCTCTGGGACGCCGTGGAAGGCGCCGCGATCATCGCCGAAGCCGAGGCCGTTCTCGCGCGTCCGGCACCGGTCCTGACGGCGACGGCGTGGGCCAGGACGTTCCGCGACGGCGTGCGCACGGAGTACGAAGACGCCGCCCGCGAGCTGCGTGAGCGCGTCACGCTGCTGGTGCTCGGCGCGGTGCTCACCGGTGAGGTGCCACCGGGCCCGGTGCCGTTGCTGGACGGCGCGATCGACGGGCTGGTCGCGCTCGCCGAGGCGACCACGTGGTGCTGGGCACCCCACGACCGGCACGCGGCCGGGCGCGGCGAGGTGCTGGCCGACCCCGACGACCCGTTCCTCGACCTGGGCGCGGCCGAGGTCGCGTCCCTGTTCGCCTGGGCCGATCACGTCCTGGGCCCGCACTTCGACATCCGGGCGCCGGGACTGCGCAGACGGCTGCGGCGCGAGGTCGAGGTCCGCGTGCTGACGCCGTTCGAGCGCGTGCGCGACTGGCACTGGCTCGGCCTCGACGGCGACGCGCACAACTGGAACCCGTGGATCCACTCCGGTGTCCTCGCGGCCGCGCTCCTGCTGGTGGCCGACGAAGAACGGCGCGGGCGGCTGGTGCGGCTGGTGGTCGAGGGGCTCGAGCACTACGTCGCGATCCTGCCCGGCGACGGCGGCATCGACGAGGGCGTCGCCTACTGGTGGCACGGCGCCTGCCGGCTGCTGGAGTGCCTGGACCTGCTGGGCGACCCGGGGGAGCTCCCGGTGCTGCGCGAGCTGATCCGCTTCCCGCACCGGATGCACCTGGGCGGCGACGCCTACGTCAACGCCGGCGACGCCCCGGCCCGGCTGTCCCCGGCGCAGCCGTGGCACGTGCTGCACCGCTGGGGCGAGCGGCTCGGCGACGACGACGTCCGGGCGCACGCGGTGAGCCGGGCGCGTGCGAGCGGGCGGCCGGTGTGGCCGTCGGCCGGGCTCGGCCGCGCGCTGTCCGGCCTGGCGGACGACGACTGGCGGAAGGCCTTGGCCACCGAACCCGAAGAGACCTGGCCGGCGCGCGAAGAGTGGCTGCCGCGGGTGCAGGTGCTGGTGGCCAGGGAACGCGCCGGGACCGCCCGCGGGCTGACCGTGGCGGTGAAGGCGGGGCACAACGGGGAACGGCACAACCACCTCGACGTGGGCTCGTACTGGGTGGCGGTCGACGGGGTGCCGGTGGTGGCCGACGCCGGCCAGCCGACCTACACCGCGGCCAGCTTCGGGCTGGACCGCTACCGGGCCTGGCCGCTGCGCAGCGAGTGGCACAACGTCCCGGAGCCCGGCGTCACCCAGGAGCCGGGGGAAGCGTTCGGGGCGCGGGACGTCCGGGTCGAACTCACCGCGTCCGCGGCCACGCTCCGCGCCGACCTCGCCGGGGCCTACCCGGGCGTGCCGCGCTGGATCCGTTCGGTGCGGCTGGTCCGCGACCCGCCCGCGCACGTCCTGGTGACCGACGACGACTCGGTCCGGCCGGTCCGGCTGCGGCACGTCCTCGCCGGGGACGTCGAGCTCGGCGACGGCGAAGCGTTCGTGTCGCAGGCCGGCCACCGGGTGCTGCGGCTGAGCTGGGATCCCCGGCACACCACCGCGGACCTCGAACGGCGGCCGCTGGACGACCACCTGCTGCGGGCCTCCTGGGGCGGCCACCTCAGCCGGCTCACCCTGCTGGTGCGCGAGGGCCCGGCGCGGGTCCGGCTGGAGCAGGTGCGGTGATGCTCGCCTCCGAACGGCACCAGCTGATCCTTTCGCTGGTCCGCGAACACGGCGCGGTCCGGCTCACGGAGCTGGTGGCGCGGCTGGGCGTCACCGCGGTCACCGTGCGCAGGGACGTCACCGAGCTCGCCGACCGCGGGCTGCTGACCCGGGTGCACGGCGGGGTCACGCTGACCCGGCCGCGCGGCAGCCACCCCGAACCCGGGCGAGCGGCGTCGGTGTTCGGCCACGTGGCACCCGGCGCGCTCGTCGGCATGGTCGCGCCGTCGGTGGAGTACTACTGGCCGACGGTCGTCCAAGGTGCCCAGTCCACAGTGGCCGGTGCAGGCGGCAGGCTCGTGCTGCGGGCGTCCAGCTACGACGCGGCGGAGGACCGCCGCCAGATCGGCAAGCTCCTCGACCGCGGGGTGCAGACGCTGCTGGTCGCCCCGGCCACCAGCGGCCGCGGCGCGCTGGACCTGCTGCGCTGGCTGGGCTCACTGAGCGTCCCGGTGGTCCTGGTCGAGCGCCTGCCCCCGCCGGAGCTGCCGACGCTCGCCCTGGACGCGGCCACGACGGCGCACGCGCTCGGCGCGGGACTCGCCGTCCGGCACCTGGTTTCCCTGGGGCACCAAGCGGTCGGGCTGGTGACGTCGCGGTCCAGCCCGACGAGCCGGGCGTTGCGGGCCGGCTGGCGCGACGCGATCGGTTCACTGGGGCTGGACACGGGTGCGGCACTGGACCTCGACGTGCCGGTGTACGGCTCGCCGGGCTGGGCGGCGGAGTACGACGCCCTGCTGGCGCGCTGCCGCCGGGCCGGCGTCGGCGCGCTGCTCGTGCACGCCGATCGCGAAGCCATCGGCCTGATCGAACGGGCCCGCGACGGCGGTGTCGCCGTACCCGGCGAGCTGGCGGTGGTCTCCTACGACGACGAAGTGGCGGCGGCCTCGGACCCGCCGCTGACGGCGGTGTGCCCGCAGAAGCACCGGCTCGGCGCGGTGGCCGCCGAGCTCGCACTGGCCCGGCTCACCGACACGGCCGAGCGGCCGGTGCACCGGCTCCAGCTGTGGCCGACGCTCGTGGTGCGCGAATCCTGCGGGGGTAAGGGGGAATCCGCGCCGCGGTGAGACACGCCCGGCGGCGCAACCGCCGGGTCGGGAAGCCGCGAGGTCCCGTAGGGCTTGCGGCGGGGAAACGGCCGGTGCTCGGCCCGAATCCGGCGATCTTGGCCGTCCCGTCCGCGGTCACCTGCCCTTGCCCTGGCCGAACCCGGGATCGCCGAGAATTCTCACGCGCCGGACAGGCGCGCCCCTTCACGGACGGCGACGGCCGCCGCGGTGCTTTCCCCGGTGACGAACGCGGGGACCACCGTGGCGGGCTCGGGCGGTCCGCCGTCGAGCTGGCCCACCGCCAGCCGGACCGACAGCACTCCCAGCTCGGCGGCCGGGACGAGCACCGCGGCCGGCCGGATCCGCTGCCGTCCCGCCACGGTTTCCGAGCAGACCGCGACGACGGAGATGTCACCGGGGACCTGCCTGCCGCGCTGCCGGAGGGTGCCCAGCACCAGCGGCAGCGCCGCCTCGTCGTGCACGACCAGCGCGGTCGGGCCACCGGCGGTGAGCAGCTTGTCCAGGCCGCGGGCGACCTCTTCGGCCGACGGCGCGCCCGCCGCCCGGCCCTTCGGGGAAAGGTGGTGGGAAATCGCTTTCACACCGTGCTTGGCCGCGGCCGCGCCGAAGCTGTCGACGAAGCCCTTCAGGTACCGGAGCCGGGGGCCGGGCGGCGAGACCGACGGGCCGAGGTGGGCGACCGACCGGTGGCCGAGGCCGGCGAGGTGGGTCAGGCAGGCTACCCCGGCCGGTCCGAAGTCGAGCGCCACCGAGGCCAGCCCGCGGTGCTGTCCCGGCGCGCCGACCAGCACCGCGGGGCGGCCGGAGGCCAGCAGGACCGGTACCCGCGGGTCGTCGTCGCCGGCGTCCAGCACGATCACCGCGTCGGCCAGCGCCGCCGACGTCACCCGGTGCAGGCCCGACGTGCCGTCGTCGTCGGTGACCAGCAGCAGGTCGAAGCCGGATTCGCGGGCCGCGCCCGCCGCCGCGGAGAAGAACTCCATCTCCATGCCCAGCTGCCGGTCGCCCAGCGGCGGCACCGCCACCGCGAGGACGCCGGCCCGGGGCGACGGCGAGCCGCCGCGGCGCCGGTAGCCGAGGGCGCGGATGGTTTCCTCGACCCGGCGCCGGGTGGCCGGGGAGATCGTCCGCTTGCCGGTGATCACGTAGGACACCGTGCTCGCCGAGACGCCGGCCGCGTTCGCCACGTCGGTGATCGTCACCGCGCCGCGGCCGCCGCCGGGCGGTTCGTCCGCCGCGTCGCGGAAATTCGTCATCGTCGTGAGGACTTTCTCGAGGAACATTGTCCGATCCGTTGTCCGATCGGAAGTTAGCGCTAACAGGAAGGAGCGGGTGCCGACCTTAATACCGGTGAACGGAGGTGGTCAAGCCACCTTCGGCGGAGGCGCGGAAAACGGCAGGGGCGGCGATTCATTCGCGGGGACGGCAGTCGGTCACCGGCATCCCGCGGTTGCCGCCGCGGGCCAGCGCGACGAAGCCGAAGGTGGTCGATTCGCCCGGCCTGAGCACCGCATTCCACTCGGCGTTCGTGATCGCCGAGGTGGCGCCGGTCCGCGCCAGCGTGCCGTTCCAGAGGTCGTCGATGCTCGTCCCGGCCGGGTTGGTCCAGCTGACCGTCCACCCGGTGACCTCGGCCCGCCCGCTGTTGCGGACGGTCACCAGCCCCTGGAAACCGCCGTTCCACGTCTTCACCACCTGGTAGCGCGCGGCGCAGGCCGCGGGGCCCGTGGTCCGGGACGCGGTCGGCAGTGTCGTGGACGGCGGTGTCGTGGACGGCGCCGACGCGAGCTGGGCCGCCGCGCTCGTGGGCTCCCGGTCGGCGGGGACCGCGGTCGCCGCCACCACGGCGGCCGCCGCGGTCAGCACCAGCGCCGTCCCGGCGAAGGCCGCGCGGGACCGGCGACGGCGGACCGGCGGCGCGCTGTCCACCGGGGCGGGCGCGGGCACCACGCCGGGTGCGGTGGCGCGGGTCAGCAGCCGGGCCGCCCCGGCCATCGCCGGCCGGGCGGCCGGATCCCGGTGCAGCAGCCGGAGGATCGCGTCGGTGACCGGGCCGCTGGTGACGGGCGGGGTGACGGTGCCGGCGCCGACCCGTTTGAGCAGGGCGAGCTGGTTCTCGTCGGTCCCGGACGGCGGCTGCCCTTCGAGCGCGGTGTAGAGCGTCGCGCCGAGTGAATAGACGTCGGACGGGAAGCCGGGTTCTTCGCCTTCGGCGACCTCCGGCGCGAGGTAGGCCGGCGTGCCGACGAACAGCCCGCGGCCGGTGGCCGTGCCCTCCCCGCGCGCGTGGGCCACCCCGAAGTCGGTGATCTTCGCCGAGCCGTCGGTGGTGATCAGGACGTTGTTGGGGCTGATGTCGCGGTGCACGACGCCTTCCGCGTGCGCCGCGGCCAGCGCCGACGCGAGCTGGGCACCCAGCTCGGCCACGTACTCCGGCACCAGCGGGCCGTGCTCCTCGATGAGGGCGGTGAGCGTGCGTGCGGGCAGGTACTCCATCGTGATGTAGGCCGCGCCGCCCTGCTCGACGACGTCGTGGACGACGACCGCGTGCGGGTGGCGCAGCCGGGCGGTGACCCGGGCCTCGCGGATCGTCCGGGCGCGGGTGGCCGCCGGATCGGCGGGGGACTCGGGGAACAGCTGCTTGATCGCCACCAGGCGGTCGAGCCGTTCGTCCTTCGCCCGCCACACGGCCCCCATCGCGCCGTGACCCGCCCGGCCGAGCACGCGGTACCGGCCGGCGATCACTGCCCCTTCGTGCACGGGCGCGCTCCCCTCTGTCGTTTCCTTCGCCGGGGAACACGGCCGCTTCCGGAGCGCAGTTCGGCTCGTCGGCGCAATTCACTCACCTGGGTGGGGGTACGAAATGCGTTCGACGTATTCGTTCCGGATGCCGGAAACGGCGAAGGCCGCTACGGAGAAAATGGCGATCCGGTTGTGTCGGAACGATAACGAAATCAGTTGGTGTGGCAGCTGAGGACCGGGACGACCGCCCGGCCGCTCGTGATGTCCTGGTTCAGCCCGAACGAAGCCGAACCGTCCGGCTCGACGAGAGCGTTCCAGCCCGCGTCGGTGACGGTCACCGCCGAGCCGGTCTGGCTCAGGGTGCCGTTCCAGAGGTCCCGGATGCCGGCCCCGCCGGGCTGGACCCAGGTCACCGTCCACCCGGTGAGCCGCGTCGGCCGGTCGTTGTGCACGGTCACCTGCGCCTGGGCGCCACCCGGCCAGGCGTTCGTGACCTCGTAGCGCGCGGTGCACCCGGACGCGGTGGACGGCGTGGCCGCCGCCGGGTGCCGGGCCGGGCCTCCGGTCGCCGGGCCGGGCGCCGGCGCGGACGCCGTCGTGGTGCTGCTGACGGTGTGGTCGGTGGTGACCGTCGTCGGTGGCCGCTCGACGGGCGCCGCGGTGGTGGTCCCCGGCCGGTCGGCGAGGGCGAGACCGGCCGCCACGCTCACCGACGTCAGGCAGGCGGCGGCCCCGGTCACCGCGACGCGGCGGAGCCGGGACCGGCGGGGCGGCGCCGGAACCGGCTTGCCGACGGCGGCCAGCAGGTCCACCGCCTCCTGCATCGACGGGCGCGCGGCCGGATCGCGTTCGAGCATCCGCATCAGCACCGGGGTCAGCGGCCCCCCGTGCGGCGGCGGGGTGAGCTGGTTCTCGGTGATCCGCCGCAGCAGCGTGATCGGGTCGTCGCTGGTGCCGAACGGCGGCGTGCCCTCCAGGGCGGTGTAGAGCGTGGCGCCGAGCGAATAGACGTCGGACGGCAGGCCGGCCTCGCCGCCGCGGGCGACTTCCGGGGCCAGGTAGGGGAGGGTGCCGACGACGACGCCTTCGTCGGCGGCCGGGTGCTCGCCGAGCGCGCGCGAGACGCCGAAGTCGGTGATCCGGGCGACGCCGTCGTCGGTGACGAGCACGTTGTTGGGCGTGACGTCCCGGTGCAGGATCCAGTCGCCGTGCGCGGCGGCCAGCGCCGCCCCGATCTGCCGCCCGAGCCGCAGCACGTCGCAGCGGGGCAGCGGCCCGCGTTCGACGAGGACCTCGCTCAGCGAGCGGGCGGGCACGTACTCCATGACGAGGTACATCGAGCCGGCGTCCTCGAACACGTCGTGGACGGCGACCGCGTGCGGGTGCCGCAACCGGGAGGCGAGCCGGGCCTCGCGGATCGCCCGTTCGCAGACGTCGCCGCCCGCGCCCGCGTCGTGCAGGAACTGCTTGACGGCCACGACGCGGTCCAGCCGCTCGTCCCTGGCCCGCCACACCAGGCTCATCGCGCCGCGGCCGAGGTGCCCCAGTAGCCGGTACCGCCCGTTGACGAGCTGTTCCTCGAGAGCCACCCGCACCCCTGCGTCGATCGACGAAACGATGCACTTCTTAGCAGAAGACGGGCGTTCGGTGGGATGCCGGGACCGACGGGAGCTCCGAACCGTTATCCGGCCCGTTCCGGCAATTCGCCGGGGCGCGCCCGGATTCGACGAATTCGGCGGCGGCTGCGGAAGCGGCCGCCGGACAGGCGTACGGTGGTCATCGCGGTTCAGCCCGCAGCCGCACTGTGCGTCCGTCCCCATGGGTGGGAGGCCTGTGTGCTCGACCAG
Organism: Amycolatopsis sp. NPDC004169; assembly: GCF_040610315.1. Lineage (NCBI taxonomy): Bacteria > Bacillati > Actinomycetota > Actinomycetes > Pseudonocardiales > Pseudonocardiaceae > Amycolatopsis > Amycolatopsis sp. NPDC004169. The sequence goes on along the minus strand of NZ_JBEXMD010000033.1, from coordinate 32,512 downwards.
ATCGCCGCTCCGCAGTTCCGCGTCGACGTCCCGTCCGCGATGACGATGAGCGTGACCGCCACGGCGGAGGCGACGACCGTCGCGATCCGCGGCGAGATCGACCTGCCGGTCCTGCACCGGCTCCGGACCCGGCTCGGCGAGGAGCTCGACCTCGCCCCGCGGGCCCTCGTGCTGAATCTGTCCCAGGTGTCGTTCTGCGGCGCGGGAGCGATCACGGAGCTGCTGGTGGCGGCTTCGGAGGCGCACGTGAGCGGCGTGCCGTTCGCGATCGCGGCGCGGCAGCGTGCGGTGCTGCGGCCGATCCGGGTGCTGGAGCTGGACCGGGTGCTGCCCATCCACCGGACCGTCGAGGCGGCGCTGGCGTGGCTGGCGGTGCTACCGCGGTTGCGGAACAGCGCGCGCGGCTGACGCCGCCGGGCTTCCGGTCACGCGGTGATCGCGCTCGTCACCGCCGGTTCGCGCGCTGCCGCTGCGGCACGACCACGTACTTCGGGTCCTTTGTGGACTCGACGCCCGCTTCGAACACGCCGAAGCGCTGCAACGCACTGCCGGCGAACAGGGCGGTCCCGGCGGCCACCGACACCGCGCGGCTGCGGTGCCCGAACAGCGCCCCGGCCAGACCGGCCGCCGTCAGGCGTTCCGACCACTTCCGCAGCCCGTGCGCTTTGCCCGTCGTGTACGCCTCCGCCGTGAGGCCGAGTCGTTTCTCCAGCACCTTCGACGCCACCAGTTCGGTCGCCGCGCCGAGGGCCGCCAGCGTGCGGGCCGGGCCCGCCTCCTCGACCGGGACCAGCACCATCGCGAAGCCGCCCGAGCTCGCCGCCGCCGAGCCGGTGAACACGAAGGGCAGTTCCGCGTGGGCCTCGTGCCAAGCCGGCACCGCCGTCTGCGACAGGAGCACCGCTGTGTACGACGCCACGGCCGGGGCGACGACCGCCGACGACAGCCCGGCGGGCCGGGCCACCGCACGCAGGAGCCGCCCGGGCAGGGAACGCCGCAGCCCGGCGGGCAGCACCTCGGCGGCCGCGGCGACGCCCATGCCCGGGCCGAACGCGCTCAGGATCCAGGTGCCGACGCTCATCGGCGACGTCGGTTTCGCGACGCGCAGCATGTGGTGGAACCGTTCCGGCCGCCCGAGGTCGGCGACCAGCAGGTAGACGCTGGCGAGCAGCGCGGCGAGCGAGCCGGTGCGGCCCACCCGGCGCAGCGCGGGCCGCCCGGTGAGGTCGGCCCCGGCGGCCAGCAGCGACGTGCCCGCGGCGAGCCCGCCGGTGAACAGGTAGGCGGGGACCTTCCACTCCCAGACGGGCGGCTTGAGAACGGGCCGCCCGTAGTAGGAGCGGAACTCCGCGCGGGGCACCATGAGCTCTTCCGCGGAGCCACCGCGCTTGCGGCGGCCGCCGAAGACGCGGGCCCGGGTGTCGGCGGCTCCCGCGTCGCTGCGGGGTTCGCGCGGCGTCACCGGCGCCGCCGTCCGAACGACGCGACCGCGGCCGCGAGCAGGGCCGAGGCCGCCATCCCGGCGTACTTCCACATCGACGGCAGCTCGCGGGTGGGCACCACCGGATCCGGCGGCAGCCCGTAGACCTCGGGTTCGTCCAGCAGCAGGAAGAACGCGCCGCCGCCCCCGACGCCGTCGGACGGGTCGTGTCCGTACAGCCGCGCCTCGGGGACGCCGCGTTCGTGGAGGGCTTCGACCCGGCGGGCCGCCCGCTCGCGCAGCTCGTCCAGCTCGCCGAACTGGATCGAGTCGGTCGGGCAGGCCTTGGCGCACGCGGGCTCGAGGCCGTCGTGCAGCCGGTCGTAGCAGAGCGTGCACTTCTGGGCCCGGCCGTCGTCCGGACGGCGGTCGATCACCCCGTACGGGCAGCCGGAAACGCAGTAGCCGCAGCCGTTGCAGATGTCCTGCTGCACCACGACCGTGCCGAACTCGGTGCGGAACAGCGCGCCCGTCGGGCAGACGTCGAGGCAGCCCGCGTGGGTGCAGTGCTTGCACACGTCCGAGGCCATCAGCCAGCGGAAGTCGGTGCGGCCCTCGGCGCCGGTCTTCCCGCCCGGCAGGTCGAACGACGGCATGCCCAGGTCCTCGGGCGCCCGCGGCAGGGGAGAGGTGCCCAGCTCGCCGCCGCCGCGCGGGGCCTGCCGCAGCTCGTCGGCGACGAACGCGGTCGTCACGTCGACCGCCGACGGTCCGGTCGGCAGTCCGTCGAGGCCCGGCGACTGCGCGCCGAGCGGGCGCTGCTGCTCGATGAAGGCCACGTGCCGCCACGAATTCGCGCCCAGCGCGCCGGTGTTGTCGAACGACATCCCGAGCAGGTCGAGCCCGTCTTCGGGGACGTTGTTCCACTCCTTGCAGGCGACTTCGCAGGCCTTGCACCCGATGCACACCGACGTGTCGGTGAAGAACCCGACGCGCGGCGGGTGCCCGGTGTGCCCGGCTTCGCCGGCGACGTCCGGCAGTGGCCCGGACAGCCGGTTCTCGATGCTCATGGTCGGTCCTCCGTGGCGTGGCCGGGTTCGACGTGCCGGGTCTCGTGCACGGTGGCCACCTGCGTCCCCGTTTCGGGCGTGATGCCGGCGCGCTCGCGGTAGCCGGCGAGCAACGCGAGCAGGCCGGCGCCGCGCGGCCGCCGTCCCGGCCGGACGTCGCAGGTGGCGACCTTGCTCTCCTGGATGAAGACGTTCGGGTCCAGCACCACGCCGAACAGGTCGTTCACCACGTCACGGGACACCAGCCCGGAACTGCCCCAGTGGTAGGGCATCCAGACCTGGTGCACGACCCGGTCCTGCACCCGCAGCGGCGCCATCCGGTCGGTGACGAACACCCGCGCCTCGACGGCGGCCCGCGCGGTGACGACGTGCGCCCAGCCCAGGTGCGAGAGCCCCCGCAGCTTCGCGAGCTCGGGGGAGACCTCGACGAACAGGTCCGGCTGCAGCTCCGACAGGTAGGGCAGCGTCCGGCTCATCCCGCCCGCGGTGTGGTGCTCGGTCAGCCGCGCGGCGGTGAACACGAACGGGAAGACCTCAGTCCCGGGCTCCGGCGGCGACGGGTTCGACGGGTTGTCGCGCCGTCCGTAGACCTTCCGCGTCGGGTTCCCCTGCTGCGCGTAGAAGGTGTTGCGGAACGGCGACTCGTGCGGCTCGTAGTGCGCCGGCAGCGGGCCGTCGGCCAGCCCGTTCGGCGCGAACAGCCACGCCTTGCCGTCCGACTGCATGATGAACGGGTCGTCGCCGCGCAGGGCGGCCGGGCCGACGGCGTCCGGCGGCGGGACGTGGTCCGGCGGCTTGGTCTTCTCGAAGTCGGGGACGTCGTGGCCGGTCCACTCGCCGCGTTCGGCGTCCCACCAGATCAGGGCCTTGCGCTCGCTCCACGGCCGTCCCTGCGGGTCGGCGGAGGCGCGGTTGTAGAGCACCCGCCGGTTCAGCGGCCACACCCAGCCCCACTCCAGGGCGTAGAGGTCCTGCTCGAACCGCGACTTGCGGCGGGCGGCCTGGTTGACGCCGTCGGCGTAGACACCGCTGTAGATCCAGCAGCCGCAGGAGGTGCTGCCGTCGGCCTTGAGCTCGAGGTAGCCGCCGACCTGCTTGCCGGTCGTCAGGTCCCGGCCGCTGATCCGCCGCAGCACGTCGTCGGCGGACGGCTCGTCGCCGTGCACCGCGTAGTCCCAGGCGAGGTCGAGCACCGGCCGGTCCCGCTCGTCTTCCGAGCCCGCCAGCCGTTCCCGGACCATCCGGCCCAGGTGGTAGAAGAACCAGAGCTCGGACCGCTGGTCGCCGGCCGGCTCGACGGCCTTCTCCCGCCACTGCAGCATGCGCTGGGTCTGGGTGAACGTCCCCTCCTTCTCCACGTGCGAGGCGGCGGGGAAGAAGAACACCTCGGTGCGGCACTGCTCCGGCACGATCTCGCCGGTTTCGATCTCCGGCGCGTCCTTCCAGAAGGTGGCGCTCTCGATCATCGTGAGGTCCCGCACGACGAGCCAGTCGAGGTTGGCCATCCCGAGCCGCTGCAGCCGGCCGTGCGCGGACCCGACGGCGGGGTTCTGCCCGAGCAGGAAGTAGCCGGAGACCTTGCCGTCGACCATGTCCATGACCGTCCGGTACGTCCCGTGGTCGCCGTTGATCCGCGGCAGGTAGCCGAAGCCGAAGTCGTTGTCCGGGGTGGCCTTGTCGCCCCAGTACTCCTTGAGCAGCGACACGGTGTAGGCGTCGGCGTTGCGCCAGAAGCCCTTCTGCTTGTCGCCGCGGACGCTTTCGAGGTAGTCGGCCAGCGTGGCCTGCTCGGGTGTGGGCATCGGCAGGTAGCCGGGCAGCAGGTTGAACAGCGTCGGGATGTCGGTCGAGCCCTGGATGCTGGCGTGCCCGCGCAGCGCGAACACCCCGCCGCCGGGCCGCCCGATGTTGCCGAGCAGCAGCTGGATGATCGAGCCTGCCCGGATGTACTGGGCGCCGACGCTGTGCTGCGTCCAGCCGACGCTGTAGACGAGCGCGGCGGTGCGTTCCCGGCCCGAGTTGCGCGTCCAGGCATCACAGACCCGCTGGAAGAGCTCCTTGGGCGTCCCGCAGGTCGCCTCGACCATCTCCGGGGTGTAGCGGGCGAAGTGGCGCTTGAGGATCTGGAACACGCAGCGCGGGTGCTGCAGCGTCGGGTCGGCGGTGATCTCCTCGCTGGCGCCTTCGAGCACCGGGCCGCCCGAGCCGTGCTGGTCGGACGCCGACGTCTCCTTGCCGTGCGGGGTCTCCTTCGGCCGGACGCTCTCGTAGTGCCAGGTGGCGGGGTCGTAGGCGGCCTTGGCCTCGTCGTAGCCGCTGAACAGGCCGTCGAGGTCCTCGGTGTCGCGGAAGTCCTCGGACACCAGGAAGGAGGCGTTCGTGTAGGCGACCACGTACTCCCGGAAGTCCAGGTCGTTGCTCAGGATGTGGTTGATCACCCCGCCGAGGAACGCGATGTCGGTGCCGGCCCGCAGCGGGACGTGGGCGTCGGCCAGCGCGCTCGTGCGGGTGAACCGCGGGTCGATGTGCAGCACCTCGGCCCCGCGGGCCTTCGCCTCCATCACCCACTGGAACCCCACCGGGTGCGCCTCGGCCATGTTCGAGCCCATGATGACGACGCAGTCGGAGTTCTGCAGGTCCTGCTGGTAGTCCGTCGCGCCACCGCGACCGAAGGAAGTCCCCAGACCGGGAACGGTGGCGGAGTGTCAAATGCGGGCCTGGTTCTCGATCTGGATCGCGCCCAGCGCGGTGAAGAGCTTCTTGATCAGGTAGTTCTCTTCGTTGTCCAGGGTGGCGCCGCCGAGGCTGGCGATGCCCGTGGTCCGGCGCAGCGGCATCCCGCGGGAGTCGGTGTCCTGCCAGCCCTTGCGGCGGGCGTCGAGCACGCGGTCGGCGACCATCTCCATGGCCGTGCCGAGGTCCAGCTCGGTCCACTCGGTGGCGTACGGGGCGCGGTAGCGGACCTTCTGCTCCCGCTGCGGGCCGGTGACCAGCTGCTTGCTCGCCGAGCCCTTGGGGCAGAGCCGGCCGCGCGAGATCGGGCTGTGCGGGTCTCCTTCGATCTGCACGACGCGCTCGTCTTTGACGAAGACCTGCTGCCCGCAGCCGACGGCGCAGTAGGGGCAGACCGACTTGGCCACCCGGTCGGCGCTCGCGGTGCGCGGCGCGAGCGCCTCGGAACGCGGCGATTCGGCGGCCTTGCCCCGGCCGAGCGGGTCGGTGCCGGTCAGCTGGCGGTAGACGGGCCACAGCTCGAGCCACTTCCGTGGTCCCACGCCCACCTCCCGACCCGTGTCGCCTTGCGCGGCGGCTACCCGTGTCCGCCGAGCCTAAACCGGTCTGCGCCGGAACGCTCGCCGCGAATGACGCTTCGGGACGGTACGGGCCCCAATGCGTCATTCGCGGCTTTCCGGCGTCAGGTGGAGAAGGGGGAGGAGGCTCCCTCGGCGCGGGTGCGCCCGCGCCGGCCGGCGGCGGCCAGCGGCTGGGCGACGTCCTCCAGGGACTTGCCCTCCGCGTCGACCGCCAGGAACCGGGCGACCAGGCCGCCGGCGATCATCACCGCGGCGCCCAGCAGGTAGCCGATGAACAGGCGGACCGGGTGCTCGCCGGTGCCGATCAGGGCGCCGTAGATCACCGGGCCCAGCGCGCCGAAGCACTGCGCGATCGCGAAGAACACCGCGATCGCCTTGGCCCGGACTTCCAGGGGGAAGATCTCGCTCACCGTCAGGTAGCCCGCGCTCGCGCCGGCGGAGGCGAAGAAGAAGATCACGCACCACGCGATCGTCTGGGTGATCGCGTTCAGCGCGCCCGCGTAGAACAGCACCGCCGTGATCGCCAGCAGGACCCCGGACACGATGTAGGTGCCGGAGATCATCTTGCGCCGGCCCAGGGTGTCGAACAGGTGCCCGATCGTGAACGGGCCGACCAGGTTGCCGACGGCAAAGGCGATCAGGTAGATCGGCGTGGCCGCGGACGAGACCCCGTAGAACTTGCCGAGCACCAGCGTGTAGGTGAAGAAGATCGCGTTGTAGAGGAACGACTGGCTGATCATCAGCGACGCGCCCAGGATCGCCCGTGACGGGTACTCGCGGAACAGCACCCTGGCCAGGGCGACGTACCCGATCCGCTCGGCCGGCGTCACCTCGATCGCCTTCTTCTCGTCGACCGGCGGCAGGCTGCGGCCGCCGTGCTCGACCTCTTCCTCGATCTGCTTGATCGACTCCTCGGCCGCTTCGGCCCGGCCGTGCATGATCTGCCACCGCGGGCTCTCCGGCAGGTGCCGCCGGACGAGCAGGATGACGAGCCCGAGCACCGGCCCGATGAGGAAGCCCAGCCGCCAGCCCAGCGACAGGTCCATCTTGTTGAGCAGGATGTACGTGCCGATGGTGCCCAGCACGGCGCCGGCCCAGTAGGTGCCGTTGACGGCGATGTCCACCCGGCCCCGGTAGCGCGCCGGGATCAGCTCGTCGATCGCGGAGTTGATGGCCGCGTACTCGCCGCCGATGCCCATCCCGGCCACGAACCTGGTCGCGTAGAGGAAGATGACCCAGCCGGCGCCGTTACCGAGGGTCAGCGCGGTCAGGCCGCTGCCGACGAGGTAGACGGCCAGCGTCAGCATGAACAGGTTCCGCCGGCCCAGCTTGTCCGAAAGACTGCCGAAGAACAGCGCCCCGACCACTTCGCCGGCCAGGTAGATGGTCGCCAGCAGCCCCACGGCCGCCGACGACATGTGGAGCGTCTCGGGCTTGGTGAGGGTGTCGGCGACCGCGCTGGCCACCGTGATCTCCAGGCCGTCGAGGATCCAGGCCACCCCGAGGGCGACCACCATCCGGGTGTGGAACGGGGACCAGGGCAACCGGTCGATGCGTGCCGGGATGAGCGTGCGCACCCCGGTGGACGCCGGATCGGGTGTTGCCGCCATGACAACCTCCTTGAGAGCAGATCGCCCCGCGTGACTTCCCCCGTCTTTCCCCGGTGAAACACCATCGGGTCGAGTCGGGTGGTCACGGCTTGTGATCAGTGGAAGGCGGTCATTACGCTGGCGCGCGAGCGGGTCGTGCAGGAGCCGCAGTGCCTGTTCGTGCCGGACTCTTTTCGTGAATGGGGTGTTTTCGGGTGGCGTCCTTCGGGTCCCCGGCGGGTCGGTTGCGGGTGTCCTGCTCGCACGGTGAGCCGGTGCTCCTGGCGTTGTCCGGCGAGCTCGACGCGGGAACGGTGCTCGTGGTGGTGGGCGCGGTGGCCGCGGCACTGGCCGGCAGCCCGGAACCGAAGGCGATCGTGCTGGACCTGTCGAGGGTGAACTTCCTCGGCGCGGCGGGGGTCCGCGTGCTGAGCGCGGTGACCGACAACGCCGCGGACCGCAACGTCCGCCTCCGCATCGTCACCGGCGGCAACCCGCTGGTGAGCCGCGCACTGCGGCTGACCGGGGCGGACCGGGTGCTGGACGTCTACCCCGACCTCGGGGCCGCGTCGAGCGCCGGCGACGGGCGCGAGTTCCTCCGGTTGACCGCGCGGATGTGGAACAGCTGACCGTCCACAGGCGACGGTGAGACCGACCGCGGCGGCCGGGGGCCGGCCGCCGCGGGGTCGCTCAGCGCGGGGCCTTGGCCGCCGCGAAGTAGGCGTTCGACGGGCTCGTGAACGACAGCACCACGCCGACCACCGCCGCCAGCACCGCGATGTAGCCGCCGATCGTGCTCTGGCCGAACAGCACCGAAAGCAGCTGCAGGGCGGTGAGCACGGTCAGCACGATGCGCGCCCAGTTGCGGCCGGCGCGCAGCTTGAACGCGAACAGCAGGTACAACGCCGCGATGATCACCGCGATCACCACCGCGGTGATCATCGTGACGTTCACCGCCTGGTCGATCTGCGCGTCGGTGAGGTTGCCGCCGCGTTGTCTGTTCGCGTCGCGCATGGTGGTGGTGATCGCGTCCCGGTTGGCGAAGATCAGCACGGCTCCGATGAGCCCGACCACCGGGGCGACGATGAACGCCCAGAAGGCACCCTCGACCGTGCTGGGCCGCGCCGGAGCGGCCGGCGGGCCCGGCTCGGCGGCGGATTGCGGGTAGTTCAGTGATTCGCTCATAACGGATCAAATAGCACTCTCCCGGGTGACTCGCAGAGCGAACGGACACGGCCGCCCGCTTCCCGGTCCGGGCCGCGCCCCGGAATTCACCTTCCGGTCGCCGTTCCACAGTGGATTCGCGAGCGCGCCCGGCGGCCGGACGGTGAAACACGCAGGATTCGCCTGGTCAGCGGCCGGTGCTGCCGTCGATCAGCTCGCGCAAGATGTCCGCGTGCCCGGCGTGGCGCCCGGTCTCCTCGATCAGGTGCACCAGCGCCCAGCGCATCGACGGCGCGCTCCGGCCGGGCCTGGCGACCGGCTGCGACAGATCGGTGCAGGCGTCGATGACCGCGTCGGCCTCCTCGCACGCGCTGCGGTAGCCGGCCAGCACCGACGCGACCGTCTCCTCCGGCCGCGGCCGGAACGTACCGGGCCAGTCGGCGACCGGCTCGCCGAGGAACGTGAACCGCTCGACGTGCGCCAGGTGCCGGACCAGGCCCAGCAACGACGTGCCCGACGGGACGCCGGGCGTGCGGACCTGCGGTTCCGGCACGCCCTCGGCCTTGGCGGCCACGGCGGCCCGCAGATGGGTGAGGAAACCGTGCAGCACATCCTTTTCGGCCGGTCCGGTGCGTGGGGGCGGGGTGTCGCGCCGCCGGGTTCGGGGCATGGCCGGTCCTTTCACCGGGTGCGGCGGATCAGCAGCAGGTGGTCGACGACTTCGGCGGTCTGTCCGCCGGGACCGGTGGCCTGCCGGGGAAGGGCGGCGGCACGTTCGACGGTCCACCCCGGATCGAGCGGGGGTGCTTGCTGCCACGAGCACGGCGCGACGGAACCGTGCTCGACGACCGCAGCCGCCCGCCGCGGGAGAGCGCTTCCGCGGCCTGCCTCGGCACCCGGTCGCGGGGCAGCGGGAACGACGTGTGCAGGTATGACGACCACGGTCACCTGCCAACCTCGCCGGGCCAGCCGCGCGTCGCCGCCCGAGCCGAGATCGAGGGCTCGCCGGCCGCCGGTGCGCCGGCGACCTCGACGAACCGGACGTTGGCGCGCGGCTCGCCGTCCGGCACGTGGGCCGCGTGGTGGCCGTCCCAGAACCGGGACGCTTCGGTGGTCGATGGGGTCATGGGCCCACCCTGACCCCGCCCTGGCGGTTCCGGCACGCTTTCTTGCGGTTCCGGCAAGATGGCCGGGTGAGCGACGACTTCCAGGACGTGCTGCACGCGGTCGGCCCCCGGCTGCGGGCGCTGCGCCGGCACCGCGGGATGACGCTGGCGGACGTCGCGGCCGCCACCGGCGTCTCGGAGAGCACGCTGTCGCGGCTGGAAAGCGGGCAGCGGAGGGCCAGTCTGGAACTGCTGCTGCCGCTGGCCCGTGCCTACGACGTCCCGCTCGACGACCTCGTCGGCGCCCCGCCCACCGGCGACCCGCGCATCCACCTGACCCCGATCCACCGCCACGGCATGACGTTCGTGCCGCTGTCCCGGCCCGGCGGCATGCAGGCCTACAAGATGATCATCCCGAGCGCCGACCGGCCGCCGGTCCCGGACCACCGGGTCCACGAGGGTCACGAGTGGCTCTACGTGCTCCACGGCCGGCTCCGGCTGGTCCTCGGCGAGCACGACCTGGTCCTGCCCGCCGGCGAGGCGGCGGAGTTCGACACCACGGTCCCGCACTGGCTCGGCAGCGCCGACGGGAAGCCGGTCGAGCTGCTGATCCTGTTCGGCCGGCACGGCGAACGCGCCCACCTGCGAGCCCGCACGCACTGAAGAATCGTCGTTCGTATTCTCGGTACGGCGGTCTGGTGCCGCGAACCGATCGGACGGGCGGATGACAGGACACGGCCGGGACCGCGAACGCCGTCGGCGAACCCGGGCCCTGCTGGGCGCCGGCTACCTGGTGGCGTCGACGGCGGTGCTGGGCCTCGAGGCGGGCTGGCTCCCGGCCGTGCTCACGGTGCTCGGCGTGCCCGCGCTGCTGTACGCGCTCGCCGCGGTGATCATGGGGCGGGAATCGCGCGCGGAGCACCGACGCCGGGCGGCGGGGGAGCCGCCGTCGTGGCCGGCGCAGCTGCCGGTGCAGGCGGCGTTGCTGCTGGGGGCGAAGGCGCCGGGCCGGCACGCCCGCCGTGCCGACGAGGTCGGCGAGCTGCTGGGCCGGTTGACGTTGTCGTCGGGGGAATTGCGCTGGGCGCCTCGGCGGGGCGATCGCGACCGCGGTGTCGGCGAGGTGACGTTCGACCGGTCCTGGTCCGCGGAGGTGGTTCCGCTGTGGGGACCGGGGGACCAGGGATGCTTGACGCTCACGTCGCCGGACGGGACGGCGGTGGACATCTGGATCCGCCGCCCGGTGGATCTGCGTGCCACGCTGGCGGAGCAGGTTCGCTAGATTGCCCGGATGACCGTACCCGCTCGTGCCGCACTCGTGGCCGTGGCCTCCCTGCTGGCGCCCGGCGTGCCGCAGGTCGCCGAGCACGCCGCAGCCGCCTTCGACGACCAGGACGCCTTCCTTCGGGCGCACGCCGCGCGGCTCGACGAGCGTGGGATCGACGAACCCTTCCCCCTCCTGCCCTGGATCGCGCTCGTGGACGTCCTCACCGATCACGGCTTACTCGCCGAATTCGACTGGAAGGAGGACCCGGGCGAAATCGTCGGCGGGCTGCGGGCCCTGCGGTCCGCTCCGGCCGGTGACGACCCCTGGACCTCCCTCGCCACCAGCGAACTGTCCACTTACGACTTCCTCGAGCACGCCGGGAACCGGTTGCACGACAACGGAACCGCGCTCGTCGTCCTCGACATCGAGTCCGACTGCTACCCGCTCGTCCTGGTGCCCGCCGAGCGTGGTGACGAGCTCGTCGGCCTGGCCTCGGCCGCCGGGTTCGCCGCGGAGGTGCTCCGGCGGCCGAGCTGACAGAATGCCCGTGACGAAGGAGACGCGATGACCGGCGAAGAGATCGTGCTCGGCCCGCTGCCGAAGGGCATCACCCCGGCCGGCGAAGGCAAGGTGTGGAACGTCCTCGGCCACACCTACGCCCTGAAAGCCGCCAGCGAGACGAGCTTCGCCTTCGAAACGCTCGACCCGCCCGGAACCGGCGTGCCGCCGCACGTGCACCCCACCCAGGACGAGCACATCTACGTCCTGGACGGCGTCTTCACCCTCTACCTCGACGGCGAGTGGACGACCGCCGGCCCCGGGGACACCGTGCGGATGCCGAAAGGCCTGCCGCACGCCTACTACAACCGCAGCGAAAGCCTCACCCGCGCGCTGTTCTGGGTGAGCCCCGCCGGACGGCTCGCGCAGCTGTTCGACCGGCTGCACGACCTGGCCGACCCGGCCGAGGTGGTCCGGCTGTCGGCCCGGCACGACGTCGACTTCCTGCCGCCGGGGTCGGTCGACGGCGCCTGAGCGGCCTCAGCGGCAGAAGGCCGCGTCCACCGCGGACAGCACCGCCTGGGCTCCCTGGTCGCCGTCGCCGAACGTGCCCGGCAGCGCCGTCACCGCCAGGCCGACCGCACGGCCGTCGTCGGTGGCGCCGCCGCGGGTCTCGAACCCGTGGATGTCGCCGCCGTGGCCCCAGTATTCGCCGCCGCAGCTGAGGGGGACGCGGAAGAGGCCCAGGCCGTAGCGCCAGCCCGGGGCCAGTGGCGCGTCGACCGTCTTGCGCATCTCCGCCAGCTGCGCCGCGGGCAGCAGCCGGCCGTCCAGCAGTGCGCGGGAGAACCGCGCCAGGTCGCCCGGGGTCGAGATCAGCTGGCCCGCGGCCCAGCCCCACGACGGGTCCAGCTCGGTCACGTCGACCACCTCGCCGCCCGACCGCGCGTACCCCTGCGGGTGCGGGCCCCGGATGCCTTCGTCGCCGGCTGCGGGCCAGTACGTGTTCCGCAGGCCCGCTTTCCGGATCACGCGCGAGGTGATCTCCTCCGCCACCGGACGGCCGGTCACCCGCTGGACCAGCAGGCCCGCCAGCACGTAGTTCGTGTTGCTGTACTCCCACTTCGTCCCGGGTGCGAACTTCGCCGGGTGGGCGAACGCCACCGCGAGCAGCTCGTGCGGCTCGAAGTAGCGGTGCCGCAGCTTCGCGACGTCCTCCAGCCCGAGGTACTCGGTGTAGTTCGGCAGCCCGCTGGTGTGCTGCAGCAGCTGCCGGACGGTGATCGCGGACCCGCCGGGCACCAGCCCGGGCAGGTACCGCTCGATCGGCGCGTCCAGCGCCACCTTGCCCTCGGCCACCAGCTGCAGCACGACGACCGCGGTGAACGTCTTCGTGTTGCTGCCCGCCCGGACGCGCCCGTCTACCGGCACCGGCACCCGGCTGCCGAGCCGTGCGGAGCCCGCGACCAGCGATTCCGTCCGCCCGCCGCGGCTCACCGAGGCCAGCGCGGCCGGGAACGGCCCGACCAGCGCGTCGAGCTGCTCCTGGAGGGCGGCCTTCCCCGACGGCTTCGCTTCGGCCACCGTCGCCGTCCCGCCCAGCAGCCCCGCCACGGTCACGGCCGCCACCAGTTTCCGCATCATCCTGCTCCTTTCGTCCGGATCGACCCCGTTCACGATGCCGGGACCGGGCGCGAAGATCAGGAGTGCGGGCCACCCGATCCGGGGTAGCGCCTGCGCTACCCCGCCCGCTCCGGAAGGGTTGCGTTGACGTCCGCGTCAACCTTTAGCTTCACCCGGGTGAAGTTCGGGATCAGTTACAGCACACCCTTTTTCGGCACCGACCCGGAGACGCTCGCGGGGTTCGCCCGGGACGCCGAGGAGTGCGGGTTCGAGTCCTTGTACCTGCCGGAGCACGTGGCGCTGTACCCGGGCGCGCGGATCGGGCCGATGGCGCTGCCGCCGTCACTGCCCTACGCGGACCCCGTGGAGTGCCTCACCTTCGTCGCCGCCGTCACCAGCCGCATCCTGCTCGGCACCGGGGTCCTGCTGCTGCCGTACCACCACCCGGTGGTGCTGGCCAAGCGCCTGGCCACCGTGGACGTGCTCTCCGGCGGGCGCATGCGGCTGCTCACCGTCGGCGTCGGTGCGCTGCCCGGCGAAGCGCGGGCGGCGGGGGTCGACTTCGCCACCCGCGGACGCCGGGCCGACGAGGCCATCGACGTCCTGCGGCTGCTCTGGGCGGGCGGCGAAGAGGGCGTCAGCCACGACGGCGAGTTCTTCACCTTCGAAGGCGTCTGCAGCTTCCCGAAGCCGGTCGGGGTCCGCACCCTCCCGATCCACGTCGGCGGGTCGAGCACGGCCGCGGCCCGCCGGGCGGGACGGCGCGGCGACGGCTTCTTCCCCGGCGGCGCCCTCACGGCGGACGAGCGCCGCCGTCAGTTCGAGCTCGCCCGGGCCGCCGCGCGCGACCCGGAAAGCTTCCAGTACACGCGGTGGGGCTCGCTCGACCTGTCCACGGAGGACGTCGACGAGCTGGCCCGGCAGGGCGTGACGCGGGTGGTCGTGACGCCCGGCACGGCCGAAGCCGGGCGCCGGCGCGAAGAGCTGGCCGCGTTCGCCGAGCGGTTCGGCCTCAGCTGACGGCGCCGGAGTCCACCAGGGACTCGATGCCCGGCGGGAGGCTCGCCCGCCGGGCCGGGTCGGCCACGAACCCGGCGATCGCCGCGCGCAGCGCGCGGACCGCGCGGGTCGGTTCCAGGTCCGCCCGGTGGGCCAGCTGCACCACGCGGGTCATCCCCGCGTCGGGCGTGAAGCGGGTCATCCGGAACCGGTCGCCCGCCACCGTGCTCGGCACCACCGCCGCGCCGACGCCCGCCCGGACCAGGGCCAGCACCGCGTCCATCTCGCCGCCCTCGATGGCGAACGACGGCTCGAACCCGGCGGCGCGGCAGGCGTCGACCGTGGCCTCCCGGACGTCGTAGCCGCGGCGGAACATCACCAGCGGGACGTCGGCGAGCTGCTCGATGCCGAGCCGTTCGCCGGCGACGGGCGCGTCCGGAGCGGAGATCACCACCAGTTCCTCGAGCAGCAGCGGGGTCGCGCTCAGGCCCGCGTCGGCGGTGGTCCGGGCGCCCGCCAGGAGCGCCAGGTCCAGCGCGCCCTCGGCCAGCCGCTGCCGGAGGTCACCCGACCCGCTTTCGTGCAGCTCCAGCTGGATGCCCGGGTACCGGCGGCGGAACGCCGCGAGCATCGCGGGCAGCAGGCCGGTGCACAGGCTCGGCGGCGCACCCAGCCGGACGCGCCCGCGGTCGAGCTCGGCCAGCTCCCGGACGGCCAGCCGGGCGGTTTCGGTGTCGGCGAGGATCCGCCGCGCGATCGGCAGCAGCGTTTCCCCGGCCTCCGTGAGGGAGACGTTGCCGCGGATCCGGTGGAACAGCGGCGCGCCCAGATCGTGTTCGAGCGCGCGGATCTGCTGCGACAGCGACGGCTGCGCCACCCGCACCCGCTCGGCGGCGCGGGTGAAGTGCCGGTGCTCGGCGACGGCGACGAAGTAGGCCAGCTGCTGGAACTGCATAGGATCAGCCTATCGACAAGAGAGCTATCATGTCTTTGACCTCTGGTGGGCGCGCTCTTAACGTCGATGGCGTGGTGAACACCCTCGCCCCGCACCGGCGCTCCGCCGTCCGGCGCTTCTGGGCCTCGACGATCGGCAAGAAGGCCGTCATGGCGGTGACCGGCCTGCTCCTGCTCGCCTTCGTGTTCGCGCACATGGTCGGCAACCTCAAGACGTTCCTCGGCGCCGCCGAGCTCAACCACTACGCGGGCTGGCTGCGCACGATCGGCGAACCGGTGCTGCGCCGCGAGTGGTTCCTCTGGCTCCAGCGCGCGGTCCTGCTCGCCGCGCTGGTCCTGCACGTCACCGCGGCCGTGCAGCTGGCCCGGCGCGACCGCCGCGCCCGGCCGGTCGCTTACGTCCACCGGCAGCCGTCGCGCGCGACCTTCGCGGTGCGGACCATGCGCTGGGGCGGCGCGACGCTCGCGGTGTTCGTCGTCTGGCACATCCTCGACTTCACCGTCGGCGCGGTGAACCGGGACTTCGTCCCCGGCGACCCGTACCACAACCTCGTGGCGGATTTCCGGGTCTGGTGGGTCAACCTGATCTACCTGGCCGCCCTGGCCATGCTGGGCTTGCACATCCACCACGGCTTCGCGAGCGCCGCGCGCACGCTCGGCGTCACCCGCCCGCGGCGCGAGCGGGCGATCAGGATCTTCGGCAGCACGACGGCGGTCGTGGTCGCGGGCGGCTACGCCCTCGTCCCGGTCGCGATCATGACGGGACTGGTGCACTGATGCCCGATTACCGCGTGGGCGATCCGATCGCCGACACCAAGGCTCCGGGCGGGCCGCTCGAAAACCGTTGGGACGAGCGGAAGTTCGCCGCCAAGCTGGTGAACCCGGCGAACCGGCGGCGGCACCGGGTGATCGTCGTGGGCACCGGGCTGGCCGGCGGCTCGGCCGGGGCGACGCTGGCCGAGCAGGGCTACCACGTCGTGCAGTTCTGCTTCCAGGACTCGCCGCGGCGCGCGCACTCCGTCGCGGCCCAGGGCGGCATCAACGCCGCGAAGAACTACCGCAACGACGGCGATTCGGTGTACCGGCTCTTCCACGACACGGTCAAGGGCGGCGACTTCCGGGCCCGCGAGTCCAACGTGTACCGGCTGGCCCAGGTGTCGGCGCAGATCATCGACCAGGCCGTGGCCCAGGGCGTGCCGTTCGCCCGCGAGTACGGCGGGCTGCTGGACACCCGGTCCTTCGGCGGCGTGCAGGTGCAGCGCACGTTCTACGCCCGCGGCCAGACCGGCCAGCAGCTGCTGATCGGGGCCTACCAGGCGCTGTCCCGGCAGATCGACGCCGGGAACGTGGAGCTGCATGCGCGCACCGAGATGCTGGACCTCGTCGTGGCCGGCGGCCGGGCGCGCGGCATCGTCGCGCGCGACCTGGTCACCGGCGAGATCACCACGCACCTCGCGGACGCCGTCGTGCTCGCCACCGGCGGCTACGGCAACGTCTTCTTCCTCTCGACGAACGCGAAGGGCTCGAACGCCACCGCGATCTGGCGGGCGCACAAGCGCGGGGCCTACTTCGCGAACCCGTGCTTCACCCAGATCCACCCGACGTGCATCCCGCGGTCGGGCGAGCACCAGTCGAAGCTGACGCTGATGAGCGAGTCGCTGCGCAACGACGGCCGCATCTGGGTGCCGAAGCGGAAAGGCGACCCCAGATCACCAGGGGAGATCCCCGAGGACGAGCGCGACTACTACCTCGAGCGGCTCTACCCCAGCTTCGGCAACCTCGTGCCGCGGGACATCGCGTCACGGGCGGCGAAGAACGTCTGCGATGCCGGGCTCGGCGTCGGGCCGGGCGGCCTCGGCGTCTACCTCGACTTCGCCGACGCCATCGCGCGCCTCGGCCGTCCGGCGATCGAAGCCCGCTACGGCAACCTCTTCGACATGTACCAGCGCATCACCGCGGAAGACCCGTACGCGGTGCCGATGCGGATCTACCCGGCCATCCACTACACGATGGGCGGGCTGTGGGTGGACTACGACCTGCAGAGCACGATCCCCGGGTTGTTCGTCATCGGCGAAGCCAACTTCTCCGACCACGGCGCCAACCGGCTCGGCGCGTCGGCGCTCATGCAGGGCCTGGCCGACGGCTACTTCGTGCTGCCCGCGACGGTGAACGACTACCTCGGCAGCACGCGCCTCGACGACGTCCCCGCGGCCGCGGTCCGCGAGGTGGAAACCGCGGTGCGCGAACGGATCTCCCGGCTGCTGGCGATTCGGGGGACACGCTCGGTCGACTCGTTCCACCGCGAGCTGGGCCTGCTGATGTGGGACCACTGCGGGATGTCCCGGACCCGCGAGGGCCTGCGCAAGGCCCTCGACCGGGCGCCCGGGCTGCGGGCCGAGTTCTGGCGGGACGTCCGCATCCCGGGCGGTGCCGCCGAGCTCAACCAGGAGCTGGAGAAGGCGAACCGCGTCGCGGACTTCCTGGAACTGGCCGAGCTCATGCTCGTCGACGCGCTCGCCCGGGAGGAATCCTGCGGCGGCCACTTCCGCGAAGAACACCAGACCCCCGAAGGCGAAGCACTGCGCGACGACGAGCACTTCGCCCACGTCGCCGCGTGGGAGTACGGCCCCGAGCCGGTGCTGCACCGCGAAGAACTCGTCTTCGACCACGTCCACCCGACCCAGCGGAGCTACACGTGAAACTCACCGTCCGCGTCTGGCGGCAGGCCGGGCCGGCCGCCGAAGGCCGCCTCGTCGCCTACCCGGTCGACGGCATCAGCCCGGACATGTCCTTCCTGGAAATGCTGGATGTGCTCAACCAGCGGCTCATCGAGGCCGGCGACGAGCCGGTGGCGTTCGACCACGACTGCCGCGAGGGCATCTGCGGCTCGTGCGGCGTGGTGATCGACGGCCGGGCGCACGGCCCCGAGCGCACGACGTCGTGCCAGCTGCACATGCGCTCCTTCGCCGACGGCGCCGTCATCGACGTGGAACCGTGGCGGGCCAAGGGGTTCCCGGTCGTCAAGGACCTGGTCGTCGACCGCTCGGCCCTCGACCGGATCGTCCAGGCAGGCGGGTACGTCAGCGCGCCGACCGGCAGCGCCCCGGACGCCCACGCGACCCCGGTGCCCAAGCCGGACGCGGACCTGGCGTTCGACAACGCGACTTGCATCGGCTGCGGCGCCTGCGTGGCGGCGTGCCCGAACGGCTCGGCGACGTTGTTCACCGCGGCGAAGGTGACCCACCTGAGCCTGCTCCCGCAGGGCGGCCCCGAACGTGCGAGCCGGGTGCTCGACATGGTCGACGCGATGGACGCCGAAGGCTTCGGCGGCTGCACGAACACGGGGGAGTGCGTGGCGTCGTGCCCGAAGGGGATCCCGTTCGCGAGCATCGCGACGCTCAACCGCGAGTACCTCGCCGCGACGCGTTCCGGGCGCCGCTGACGTCAGAACCCGGGAAGCAGGCTGCCGAACCGGCGGCGGCCGCGTGGGGTGATCAGCAGTTCGCGGTCCTCCTGGCCCCGGCGGACCAGCCCGTCGGCGAGGAACGCCGCCAGCACTTCGTGGCCGAGGACGCCGCCGAGGTGGGGAACGCGGTGGGTGCGGTCCAGGCACGCGGTCGCCGGCCGGCGCCGTCCCGGTGTCACCTCCGCCGGTGAGACGCCGAGGTCCCGGAACGCCGAGAGGTCGTCGCCCAGGGCGACCTCGGGGGCGGACCCGTCCGGCGGCCGGAGCGCCCCGCGCGAGACGAGCAGGGCGAACACCGCCACGCCGAGCCGTCCGGCCGCGTGGTCGTAGCACGTGTGCGCGAGGTCCGCGGCCGACTCGGCGCGGTCCGGCGGGGTGATGCCGTCCTTGCCGGCGTAGTGGGCGAGGGCCGTGAGCACGCCGAGGAGGTCTTCGCGGCCGACGCGGTACACGGCGTGCCGTCCGGTGTGTTCGACCGTCACCAGCCCGGCCGTCCGGAGCCGGGCCAGGTGGTTGCCCAGCCGGGGTGCGGTGACGCCGAGCGCGTCGGCCAGCTGCACCATCGTGTGCGGGCCCTCGGCGGCCAGCACCTGCAGGGCCGTGAGCCGCACCGGATCGGCCAGTTCGCGCGTCAGCTCGACGATCGCACCCTGGACGGCGTTGCCCGCGTCGACCAGTCCGCCCATCCCGTTCCTTCCGTCGCGCGCGAGCCTAACACGCTTCACGAGAACGTGAATGATGTTTGCACGAGCCGCGGCCGGGAAATACCCTTCACGTCATCGTGAAGGGTGGATGCATGCGAAGTCTGCTGTGGGGCCGCGGGGTTTCCGCCCTCGGCGACGGCCTCTGGTTCACGATCTGGGCGCTCTACCTCACCCGGATCGCCGGGCTGCCGCCGGTCACGGTGGGCGTCGGGCTGGCCGTGGCGAGCGCGGCAGGCATGGCCGCCGCGGTACCGCTGGGCGCGTTCGCCGACCGGGCGGGTGCGCGGCCGGTACTGGTCACCCTCACCCTGGTGCGGGCCGCCGCGATGGCCGGCTACCTCGCCGTGGACGGCACCTGGTCGTTCCTGGCCGTGACGGTGCCCTTCACCGCACTGGCGACCGGGAGCACCGCGGTCCGGACGGCGCTGATCACCGGGCTGGTCACCGAACCCGCCGAGCGCGTCCGCGCGCTGGCGCAGCAGCGGGTGGCCCAGCACGTCGGGTACGCCGTCGGTGCCGGGCTGGGCGCACTGGTGCTCACCGCCGACGCCCGGTGGGCCTACACGCTGGCCATCGCCGGCAACGCCGTGAGCTTCCTGGTGCTGGCCGGCGCGACCCTGCTGGTGCCCGCACCCGCACCGGCTCCGCGGGCGACGACCCGTGTGGTGCTCAAGGACCGGCCGTTCCTCTGCGTCACCGCAGCCACGGCCGTCCTTTCGCTGTGCTGGGCCATGTTGTCGGCCGGCCTGCCGCTGTGGCTGTCCGGCCGGACGCACCTGCCGCTGGGCCTCGGTGGCGTCGTGGTGGTGATCAGCTCGGTGGGCATCGCGGTGTTCCAGGTGCCGTTCTCCCGGTTCGCGCGCACGGCAAGCCAGGCCGCGCGGACGGCCGTGGTGTCCGGAGTGGTGCTCGCGGGCAGCTGCGTGCTGCTCGCCACGACGTCCGGCGGCGCGGGGGTGGTCGCGACCGGTGTGGTGGTGCTGGCCGCGCTGCTGCACGTCGTCGGGGAACTGGGGTACGTGGCCGCCAACTGGGGACTGTCGGTGCGGTTGATGCGCGAAGAGGCCAAGGGGGCTTACCAAGGGGCGACCGAGGCGGCCACGGCCACCGTGCAGATGGTCGGGCCAGGCGTGTTCACCCTCGCGGTCGGCGGGCTCGGCGGCCCGGGGTGGCTGCTGGTCGCGGTCGTGTTCCTCGCGGCCGTCGCGCCCGTGCCGGCGTTGACCCGCTGGGCGGTCCGGACACGCGAGCTCGCGGCCGTCCACTGAGCGACGCACGTCACCCTCCCGGCCCGGAACACCAGCGGCGGCAGGACGTTGTACAGAGTGTCGGTACGGCGGTGCCCCCGGGCCTCACCCCTTGCCTTCACGGAATACCGGTCACGCTGGAGCCGTGTTGAGCCTTCCGCCGCGAGGCGGCCCCCGTACCGGCCCAAAACTCCCGTCTCCGCTCGCAGGTCGACCCCCCTCGGACCTCCGCTGAGCGGAGGCGGGCCTCATTCCCTTCCGCGGCGCCACCGCCGCAGCAGCCGCCCGGTCAGGCCGACTCCTTCGTACGTCAGGACACCGCACACCGGGATGACGACGAAGAAGAGGACCTCCTCCAACGGAATCCCGAATGGCGCACGCAAGCCGCTGACGAACGCCGCGTCGAAGTGCCAGACACCGCCTGCGATGGCGAAGGCATCCCAGACGAGGAACAGCGCCGCCACCGGCAGAACCGCGCGGGCGAGCCGGCCCGGCCTGCGGTACACCCGCGCGCCCGCCAGTTCGATCGGCAGCGTCACCAGCACGCACGCGCCGAGGACGGCCAGGTACTCCCAGCGGCCCACTCAGCGCATCCCCGCGGAACGCAACGCCCATCCGGCCATGCCGGGATTCTGCCCGGCCCGGCCGGTTCCCGCAGCCGGACCTCCGGCCCCGGGTTTGCCGGGCCCGGCCCCGGGTACACCGGTCCCGGCGGTGCCCGCCCGGTGTTCGAGCTCAGCCCGTGGTCTCCACAACCCCCGGGCGCCCGGGCGGGTCACCGCTGCACGGCCGCCATCAGCGGGTGCCAGCGCGTCGCGTCGAAGATCAGGGTGATGGCTTCGATCTTCCCGTCGCGCAGCCGGAAGTGCTCGGCGGTGTGCTGCACGCCGACCGGCGTCGCGGTGTGGACGTCGTAGACGAGCGTGGCCTCGGTGTCGCCGTAGAGCTCGCTGACCAGCTCCACACCGGTGACGATCCCGACGAACCCGGCCAGCCCGTCGAGGTGGCCGCGGGCGTCGGCGGATTCGAGCAGCGGGCTGCGGAAGGTGAACGTGTCCGCCAGCTGCGCGGCCGTGGCGGTCACGTCGCCGTCGAAGCGGGCGCGGTGGTAGGCCTGCACGGTTTCCCGGGTCTGCGTGGTCATCGGTCCTCCAGGTGGCGGGTGAGGTGGTACTGGTTTTCGGCCAGCCGCAGGCACAGGTGCCGCAGCTGGGCCGTCTCCGCGGCGGTGAAGCCGCGGAAGAGCGCGGCCATGGCCAGCTGGGACGGCCGGCGGAACTCCGTCAGCCACGTGCGGCCGTCCTCGGTGATCCGGACCTGCACCGACCGCCGGTCACGGGCGTCGGGGACGCGCTCGGCGAGCCCGGCGCGTTCCAGGGTGTCGACGAGGCCGGTCACGTTCCGCGAGCTCACCCCGGCGGACGCGGCGAGGTCCTTGATGTTCGCGCTGCCGGCGGCGAGCCGGATCAGGATGTCGAGGGCGCCGGGGCTGAGGCCGCGGTTGCCGGTGCCCTGCGAGCGCAGCCCCTCGAGGCTCCGCGCGGCCGTGCGGACGGCGGCGGCGGCCTCGAGCGGGCCGGTGTCTTCACCGAGGGTGAAATCGGCCAGTGCGCTGCGGACGTCGGGGGAGTAGAGCCGGTCGTCCGGGTCGCGGGCCAGATTGGGTACGTCGTTCATAGTGAAGCCATACATTAGTACGTGCTTCCGTATCTCTGTCAACGGCTTGTCCGCTCGCAGGCGTTAACCAGGCTTTCGCCCGCCGTTAGCCTCGCTCCCGGGACAGGTTCGCTCTTCGCCGCCCATACTGACCCGGCTCGCCACCACGACACCCCCGGAGTCCCCATGACGGACGTCAACCGACGACGTTTTCTGCAGCTCGCCGGCGGTACCGCCGCCCTTTCCGCGCTGTCCACCAGCATCGCCCGCGCGGCGGAGATCCCCGCGTACCACCGGACGGGGACGTTGCGGGACGTCGAGCACATCGTGGTGCTGATGCAGGAGAACCGGTCGTTCGACCACTACTTCGGCACGCTGCGCGGGGTCCGCGGCTTCGGTGACCCGCGGCCGGCCACCCTGGCCGGCGGCAAGTCCGTCTGGGCGCAGTCCGACGGCAAGCGCGACATCCTGCCCTTCCGCCCCGAAGCGGACAACCTGGGCCTGCAGTTCATCCAGGACCTGCCGCACGGCTGGAACGACACGCACGCGGCGTGGAACGGCGGCAAGTACGACAAGTGGGTGCCCGCCAAGGGCTCGACCACCATGGCGTACCTGACCCGCGAGGACATCCCCTTCCACTACGCCCTCGCCGACTCGTTCACCATCTGCGACGCCTACCACTGCTCGTTCATGGGCTCGACCGACCCGAACCGCTACTACATGTGGACCGGGTACACGGGCAACGACGGCCAGGGCGGCGGCCCGGTCCTCGGCAACGACGAGAAGGGCTACTCCTGGACGACCTACCCCGAGCGGCTCGAGCGGGCCGGGGTGTCCTGGAAGATCTACCAGGACGTCGGCGACGGGCTCGACGCCGACGGCGGCTGGGGCTGGATCGAAGACGCCTACCGCGGCAACTACGGCGACAACTCGCTGCTGTACTTCGACTCCTACCGCAACGCCAAGCCCGGCGACGCCCTGTACGAGAAGGCCCGCACCGGCACGAACGCCAAGGCGGGCGAGGGCTACTTCGACCGGCTGCGCGCCGACGTCAAGGCCGGGAAGCTGCCGCAGGTCTCCTGGATCACCGCGCCGGAGGCGTTCTGCGAGCACCCGAACTGGCCGGTGAACTACGGTGCCTGGTACATCGCGCAGGTGCTCGACGCGCTCACCGCGAACCCGGACGTGTGGAGCAAGACCGCGCTGCTGATCACCTACGACGAGAACGACGGCTTCTTCGACCACGTCCTCCCGCCCTACGCGACCGCCGGTCAATCCACTGTGGACACCGCGGGGGAGATCTTCGCGGGGTCGGCGTCGCACCCGGCCGGCCCGTACGGGCTCGGCCAGCGCGTTCCGATGATCGTCGTGTCGCCGTGGAGCAAGGGTGGTTACGTCTGCTCGGAGACGTTCGACCACACGTCGATCATCCGGTTCATCGAACGGCGTTTCGGCGTGCACGAGCCGAACATCACGCCCTGGCGCCGCTCGGTCTGCGGCGACCTGACCTCGGCGTTCGACTTCGCCCGGACCGACGCGCGGGTGCCCGCCCTGCCGGACACCGCGGGCTACGAGCCGCCGGACCGCGTGCGGCACCCGGACTACGTGCCCGCCGTGCCGGCCAAGGCCGTGCTGCCCAAGCAGGAACCGGGGCTGCGGCCGGCGCGGGCGCTGCCCTACGACCTGGCGGTCGACGCGCACGCCGGCTCCGCGCTGGAGGTGACGTTCGTGAACCAGGGCCGGGCGGGCGCGACGTTCCACGTCACCTCGCCCGGGGCCGACCCGCGGACCTACACCGCGGGCGCCGGGACTTCGCTCGCCGCCACGCTGCCCGCCACCGGCGGTTACGACTACACCGTGCAGGGGCCGAACGGGTTCGTCCGGCAGTTCCGCGGCGGCCTGGCCGGGCCCGAGGTGAGCGCGCGCCCGGAGGGGCGGAGCGGGAACCTCGCCCTGGTCCTGACCAACAGTGGCCCGACCCCGGTGCGGCTCACGCTGACCGACGCGTACGGCCGCCGGTCGGTGTCGCGGCTGCTGCGGCCGGGTGCGCGGGTGGTCGAGGTGGTGGACACGCGGCGCAGCGGCAGCTGGTACGACGTCACGATCGTTTCGGACCGCGACCCGCGGTTCCTGCGCCGCCTGGCGGGCCACGTCGAGACGGGACGGCCGAGCACGAGCGACCCGAACACGCTCACGCACTGAGGGGTTCGCCCGGTCGGGGGCCTTTGTCACCCGGCCGGGCGGGTCCGGTCACCCGGGCGTGGCCGCCTGGCGTTGCGGGGTCCGGTTCCGGGTGGGAGCGTCGGGAAACCGACTGTTTTCCCACCACGGAACCAGGAGAGCGGATGACCACCACCGAGATGCCCGCCGTGCACGAGTGCACGGTCAGCGGCTGTTCCTACAACCACGACGGCTGCCACGCCTTCGCCATCACGGTCGGCGGCGGCAACGGGTCGGCGGACTGCGGAACGTTCGTCCCGCTGAACACGAAAGGCGGCCTGGACCGCGTCGTGGCCCAGGTCGGCGCGTGTTCCCGGACGGACTGCCGGCACAACTCGTCGCTGGAGTGCGCGGCGGAGAGCATCCGCGTCGGCCCCGGCGACGGCGGCCACGCGGCCAACTGCCTGACGTACGCGAGGTAGGGGCTCTCCTGCGGTGGCCCGTTCCCGGCGGGGAGGCCGGGGATGGGCCATTCGTGACATCATGGCGCCTGGTTCGATCGGCAAACCGAACGAAGGGCGCCACTGGTGGACGCTTTACCGAACGATGACGGCGGCCCGTCGATTCGCGACATGCTCGCCGTCAACCTCCGCGCCGCCCGGGCCGCGCGCGGGCTGTCGCTGTCGGAGCTGTCCCGGCGGTCCGGCATCGGGAAGGCGACGCTGTCACAGCTGGAAGGCGGCACCGGGAACCCGACCATCGAGACCGTCTTCAGCCTGTCCCGCGTCCTCGAAGTGGCCATCTCCGACCTGCTCGACCACCGGCCGCGCGGGGGACTGACCGTCGTGCGGGCCGCCGAGGTCGAGGTGCTCCGCGGCGAGGGCGTCGACCTGCGGCCGCTGCGGCGGATCGAGGCCGACAACAGCGTCTTCGAGGTCTACGACCAGGCCGTCCGCGGGGACGCGCCGCAGCGCTCGCAGGGCCACGTCGGCGTCGAGCACACCGTCGTGCAGACCGGGCGGCTGCGGGTCGAGGTCGCCGGGCGGACCGTCGACCTCGGGCCCGGCGACTACGTCGCCTTCGACGCCCGTGAGCCGCACAGCTACACCGCGCCGGACGGCCCGGTGCACTCGGTGCTCCTGCTGCAGTACCGCGCGGACGAACGCCTCGACGGCCGTCCGCACCCCGTCCTGACGGATTGACACCCGGCGTCATCGACACCTATCGTTCGCTATACCGAACGCTGGAGGGTCGATGAACCGAACGCGGGTGGTGGTGATCGGGGCCGGGATCGTCGGCGCCGCCTGTGCGCGGGAGCTCGCTCTCGCCGGGTTCGACGTCCTGGTCCTCGACCGCGGCCGGCCCGCGGGTGGCACCACGTCGCACGGCGAAGGCAACCTCCTGGTCTCCGACAAGGGCCCGGGCGCCGAGCTCACGCTCGCGCGGCTGTCCGCCCGGCTGTGGCCGCAGGTGCTCGGGGAGATCGCCGTCGACGACCCGCGCGCGGCCGCCGCGGCGGAGTTCGACCCGAAGGGCGGCATCGTCGTGGCCACCACGGAAGCCGGCGCCGGCGCGCTCCTCGCGTTCGCCGAGGCCCAAGCCGAGGCGGGCGTCCGCACCGAGCGCCTCGACGCGGACGCCGTCGCGGCGGCCGAACCCGCACTCACCCGCGAAGTGACCGCCGCTGTCCGCTACCCGGAGGACGCCCAGGTGCAGCCGGCCGGCGCCGCGCTCGCCCTGCTGGGCTCGGCGCTGCGCCACGGTGCCCGGCTGCGCACCGAAGCCGAGGTCACCGGCGCCCGGGTCCGGGACGGGCGGATCACCGGCGTCCGGGTGGCAGGCGACCTGGTCGAAGCGGACGTGGTCGTGAACGCGGCGGGCCCGTGGGCGGGGCTCGTGTCGGCCCGGCTCGGCGCCCCGATCGCGGTCCGCCCCCGGCGTGGCGAGGTCCTGGTGACCACGCCGATGCCGGGCGTGGTGCGGCACAAGGTCTACGACGCGGACTACGTCGGCGCGGTCGGCACCGGCAGCGGCGAGCTGCAGACGTCGGCGGTGGTCGAGTCGACCCGGGGCGGCACGGTGCTGATCGGCTCGTCCCGCCGCCGCGTGGGCTTCGACGACACGATCCGCCCGGACGTGCTGGGCGCGATCGCGGCCAAGGCGGTCCGGCTCTTCCCGGCACTGGCCGACGCGGCGGTGATGCGCGCGTACGGCGGCTTCCGGCCCTACGTCGACGACCACCTGCCGGTGCTCGGCGAGGACCCGAGGCTGGGAAACCTCTGGCACGCAACAGGTCACGAAGGGGCGGGGATCGGGCTGAGCGTGGGGACGGCGAGGCTGCTGCGCGAGCTGCTGACCGGCGACGAACCCTCGATGCCGGTGGCGGAGTTCACCGTGGACCGGCCGGCGGTGCCGGCGTGAGCGAGCCGATCGCGATCACCGTCGACGGCGAGACCGTCACCGGACTCGCCGGGCAGACCGTTGCCGGGGTCCTGCTCGCCGCCGGCCGGCTCTCCTGGCGCCGCACCCGGTCCGGGGCGCCGCGCGGGGTCTTCTGCGGGATCGGTGCCTGCTTCGACTGCCTGCTCACCGTCAACGGCGTCGCCGACGTTCGCGCCTGCCGCCGCCGCGCCGCCGACGGCGACGAGATCCGGACCCAGTCGCGGGAGGAGAGCGCGTGACGCACGTCGTCATCGTCGGTGCCGGACCCGCCGGGCTCGCGGCCGCCGAACACGCGCTCGCCGCCGGGGCCGACGTCACCCTCCTTGACCAGGCGGACGTGCCGGGCGGGCAGTACCACCGGGGCGCCTCGCACCGGTTCGAAGCGCTATTGAGCCGGTGCACGTGGTGGCCGGAAAGCACCGTCTGGGCGTTGGAGGGCAAGCGGGTCCACGTCCTGCGCGGCCCGGCCGACGGGACGAACCGCCGCCGTCACACCCTCGAGCCCGACGCGCTGGTCCTGGCCACCGGTGCGCACGACCGCGTCCTGCCCTTCCCCGGCTGGCAGCTGCCCGGCGTCTTCACCGCGGGCGCCGCCCGGGCCCTGGCCAAGGGCGAGCGGGTCGCCGTGGGGCAGCGCGTGCTCGTCGCCGGGGCGGGGCCGTTCCTGCTGCCGGTCTCCGCGTCCCTGTTGGACATCGGCGCCGGCGTGCGCGCGGTGCTGGAGGCGAACCCGGTCCGGACCGTCCTCAGTGGATGGTCGTGGCGGGCGGCCGCGCACGTCGGCAAGCTGAACGAACTGGTCCACTACGCCGGCAAGCTGGCTCGCCACCGCGTGCCGTACCTCCTCGGCCGCGCGGTGGTCGAAGCCCGCGGTGACGACCGGGTCCGCGAAGCCGTCACCGCTCGCGTCCGCGCGGACTGGTCGGTCGTCCCCGGCACCGAACGCACCTACCGGGTCGACGCGCTCTGCGTCGGGCACGGCTTCGCGGGGCAACCCGAGCTGGCCGTCGCGGCCGGCTGCGTCCTCGACGGCGGGTTCGTCCGGGTCGGTCTCGACCAGCGCACCAGCGTGCCCGGGGTGTTCGCCGCAGGGGAGATCACCGGCATCGGCGGTGCGGCCGCCGCCGCGGCCGAAGGCGCGATCGCCGGGTGGGCCGCCGCCGGGCGGACGCCGGGCCGCGCCCTGCTCGAGCGGCGCGACCACGCCCGTGCTTTCGCCCGCCGGCTGGCGGCCGCCCACCCGATCGGTGCGGCGTGGCCCGGCTGGCTGCGCGAGGACACCGTCGTCTGCCGCTGCGAGGAAACCACCTACGGCGACCTGAAAGGCGCCGCCGCGGACCCGGCCACCCCGGGCCCGCACGCGCTCAAGCTCGGCACCCGCGCCGGGCTCGGCCCCTGCCAGGGCCGGATGTGCGGGGCTGCGGTCGCCGAACTGTGCGGCGGCGCCGAGCGGCACCACCGTCCGATCGCCCAGCCGATCCGGCTGGGCGAACTCGCCGAGCCGAAGGAGAACCCATGAGCACTCGCGACCTCGGGGGTGTGGTCGTCGCCGCCGCGCTGCCCTACCGGGCCGACGACGCCGCGCCCGCCGGGCTGGCCGTCGACTACGACGCCTACGCCGAACACTGCCGGTGGCTGGTCGAAAACGGCTGCCGCGGCGTCGGCCCGAACGGCTCGCTCGGCGAGTACTCCTCGCTCACCGACGACGAGCGCCGCCGCGTCGCCCGCACCGCGATCGAAGCGGTCGGGACGGACGGGATCGTCGTCGTCGGCGTCCACGGACCCGGCGCGCACCAGGCGCGGTACTGGGCCGAGGCCGCGGCCGAGGACGGCGCGCACGGCGTGCTCTGCCTGCCGCCGACGCTCTACCGCGCCAACCGCGGCGAGGTGCTGGCGCACTTCGAAGCGGTGGCCTCGGTGGGACTGCCGGTGATGGTCTACAACAACCCGTTCGACACCAAGGTCGACCTCACCCCGGACCTGCTGGCCGAGATCGCGCAGATCGACAACGTCGTGGCGGTCAAGGAGTTCTCCGGCGACGTCCGCCGCGTGCTGGAGATCCGCGAGCGCGCGCCCGGGCTGGCGGTGATCTCCGGCGCCGACGACGTCGTGCTGGAAAGCCTGCTGATGGGTGCGACCGGCTGGTTCGCCGGGTTCCCGAACGTGTTCCCGGCCGAGTCGGCGCGGCTGTTCGAGCTCGCCACGGCGGGGAAGCTCGAGGAGGCCAGGGCGCTCTACGAGCCGCTGGTGGCCGCGTTCCGCTGGGACTCGCGCACCGAGTTCGTCCAGGCCATCAAGCTCGGGATGGACATGGTGGGCCGTCGCGGCGGGCCGTGCCGCCCGCCGCGCGGGCCGCTGTCGGACGTCCACCGCGAGCAGGTCCGGGCCGACATGGGCCGTGCGCTCGCGGCGCTGGGGGTGGCGTAGATGCGGGCCTCGCGCGCGATCACGGCGGTCGATTCGCACACCGAGGGCATGCCGACCCGGGTGGTGACCGGCGGCGTGGCCCCGATCCCGGGCGCCACGATGGCCGAGCGCCGCCGCTACTTCATGGCGCACCTGGACCACCTGCGGCAGTTCCTGATGAACGAGCCGCGCGGTCATTCGGCGATGAGCGGCGCGATCCTGCAGCCGCCGTGCCGCGAGGACGCGGACTGGGGAGTGGTGTACATCGAGGTGTCCGGCTGCCTGCCGATGTGCGGCCACGGCACGATCGGCGTGGCGACGGTGCTGGTGGAGACCGGCATGGTCGAGGTGACCGAACCGACGACGGTGGTGCGCCTGGACACCCCGGCCGGGCTGGTGCACGCCGAGGTCACGGTCTCGGGCGGGCGGGCCACCCGGGTCAAGCTGCGCAACGTCGCTTCCTTCCTGGCCGAGCGCGACGCCGAGGTCTCCGTGCCCGGCCTGGGCCCGGTCCGCTACGACCTGGCCTACGGCGGGAACTTCTACGCCATCCTGGAGCTGGCCTCGGTGGGCATCCCGTTCGACCGGGCGGAGAAGGACCGGATCCTGACCGCCGGCCTGGCGATCATGGGCGCGATCAACGAGCAGCGCCCGCCGAAGCACCCGGAGGACCCGCTGATCGGCGGCTGCAAGCACGTCCAGTTCCTGGCCCCGGGCTCCGACGCCCGGGCGTCGCAGAACGCGATGGCGATCCACCCGGGCTGGTTCGACCGCTCACCGTGCGGCACCGGAACGTCCGCCAGGATGGCCCAGCTGCACGCCCGCGGCGAGCTGCCGTTGCACACACCGTTCGAGAACGCGTCGTTCATCGGCACGACGTTCACGGGGTCGCTCGTGGCGGAGACGACGGTGGGCGACGTCCCGGCGGTGGTACCGGAGTTTTCCGGCCGGGCGTGGATCACGGGGACGGCAACGTACCTGCTCGACCCGGACGACCCGTTCCCGGCCGGGTTCGTGCTCTAGGTGTTCTGTTCGGGGAGATTGCGATCGTGGTGACACGTGATCGGATGATCTTGGTGTAAGGGAGGGCCTCCGGGGGCCTCAACCCTCCACGGTGCCCCGGATCCTGCTGCCGCTCCCACCTCTGGCGTGACACGCTGAGCGAAGCAGGCATCACCCCAAAACGCACCCGGCCTTACCGGCCGCAGACCAATGGCAAGGTAGAGCGGTTCAACCGCACCCTGCTCGACGAATGGGCCTACACCCACCCCTACCGCGGCCACACCGCGCTCGCAGGCCACCCACCCGCCAGCCGCATCCCCAACCTCACAGGTCAGTACATCTAGGCGGGCTGCCAGAGTTCGATGCGGTGCCCCTCTGGGTCGGTGACCCAGCCGAAGCGGCCGACGCCGGCCATGTCCTGGACGTCGTCGGACACGTCGGCTCCGCGGGCTCGGAGCTGGGCGAGCATTGCGTCGAGGTCGCGGACCCGGAAGTTCAGCATGGTCTGCTGGCTCCGCGAGCCGAAGTAGTCCGTCTCGGCCTCGAACGGCGCGAAGACGGTCGGGCCGGGTTGCTGCTGCCAGAGGCCGTGTTCGTCGGTTTCGAGGCCGAGGCAGTCGCGGTACCAGGCGGCGAGCGCCGCGGGGTCCGCCGCGCGGATGAAGTACCCGCCGATTCCGAGCACACGTTCCATGCGGCGATCCTGCCAGCCGGGTCGCCGACGGGGCGGGTGACACGCGGGTCGCCTGCCCGGCCGGCGGTCCGGAGTCAGTGGCCGATCTGGACGTCGTCGAGGATGCCGAGGGCGTCGGGGACGAGGACGGCGGCGGAGTGGTAGGCGCTGACGAGGTAGGAGGTGATGGCTTGGTCGTTGGTGCCCATGTGTCGGACGTTGAGTCCGGGTTGGTATTCGTCGGGCAGTGACTTCGGTCGGAGGGCGATGACGCCGGCGTCGTCTTCGCCGGTGCGCATGGCCAGGATCGAGGTGGTGCCCGCGGGACTGATGGGGATTTTGTCGCTGGGCAGGATCGGTACTCCGCGCCAGGTGGTGACGCGTTTGCCGTCGACGAGGGTGGTGTCGGGGTAGATGCGCCGGGCGGTGCATTCCCGGCCGAACGCCGCGATGGCTTGGGGGTGGGCGAGGAAGAAGCGGGTCTTGCGGCGCCGGCAGAGCAGGTCGTCGAGGTCGAGCGGCGTCGGCGGCCCGGTCCGGGTGGGGATCCGTTGTTTGAGGTCGGCGTTGTGCAGGAGCCCGAAGTCGGTGTTGTTGATCAGTTCGTGTTCTTGTCGTTCGCGGAGGGCTTCGACGGTGAGCCGGAGTTGTTGTTCGAGCTGGTTCATCGGCTGGTTGTAAAGATCGGTCACCCGGTTGTGAACCCGCAGAAGGGTCTGGGCGACGGCCAGGTCGTATTCGCGGGGTGCGGGGTCGTAGTCGACGTAGGTGCCGGGCAGCAGGGGTTCGCCGTCGTGGCCGGCGGCGAGGTCGATGGCGGCTTCGCCTTTGTGGTTTTGGGGTTTGCGGGGCCGGGCCAGCGCCTCGGCCACGTGGGTGCGCAGGGGTTCGGAGCGGCCGTTGAGGCGGGCGTAGGCGGTGGCGGGCAGGACGAGGGCGGTGACGCGGGTGGCGGCGCGGGCGGTGTAGGTCCAGGTGCCGGGGTGGGGGCCGAGGAGTTCTTCGCCGAAGTGGTCGCCGTCGGTGGTGGTGCCGAGGTGGAGGTCGTCGCCGTAGGGGCCGGCGCGGTGGCGGGTGATTTTGCCGTGGGCGATGAGGAACAGGGTGTCCAGTGGGGTGCCGGCGGTGAACAGGGTGGCGCCGGGTTCGTATTCGCGTTGCTCGAAGGCTTCGGCCAGCGCCCCCAGCGCTGCTTCGTCGCCGAAGTCGCGCAATATCGCCAGTTCGGTGAGTTCGGCGGGGATGACGTGGACGCGGGTGCCGGTGGTGTAGAAGGAGAGTTTGCCGTCGCCGAGGGTGTAGGTGAGGCGGCGGTTGACGCGGTAGGAGCCGGCGGGGACGTCGATCCAGGGCAGCTGGGTGAGCAGCCAGCGGGTGGTGATGCCGCGCATTTGCGGCGGGGTTTTGGTGGTGGTGCTCAGCGTCCGTGCGGCGCGGACGCTGAGCGAGAGCTGCACCGACTCCTCGGTGACGGTCACGGGGTCACCCGCCGCTCAGGTTCGGGTGGGCGGGCGTCGCCGGTGCGCGGGACGATCCGGGCGGCGGTGGTGCCGAGCCCGGTCGGCCCGAAGGCCGAGGCGGGCAAGGCGGGCGGGCGGCCGGGTGCGTCGGGTGCGTCGGGGGTGCGCGGCGGGGTGGTGGGCTCGGGCATCATCCCTCCCGTCCGAGTTCGGCGCCTTCGAGCACGGCGAGGGCGTCGGGGACGAGGACGGCGGCGGAGTAGTAGGCGGAGACGAGGTAGGAGATGAGGGC
>NZ_JBEXMD010000032.1:117945-121875 GCF_040610315.1 Amycolatopsis sp. NPDC004169 | reverse complement strand
GGGCAGTACTTTGAGCAGCCAGCGGGAGGAGATGCCCTGCATCTGCGGGACCGATTTGGTCGTCGTGGCCAGGGTCCGGGCCGCCGCCCGCCCCAAGCTCGACGGCGCCTGCTCGGATCCCACCGGGTCGGTGACAGTCACAACGAAACCCCAATCACTGGTAACGGGGATTGGTGGCGTGCCAGGTGAAGCCGCCGCCCATCCAGGAACGGACACCCACGAGGAAGCGCTGCAGCTCCGGCGACGGCACGGCCAGCAGATCCCGGTGGCCGTCCTCGAACTCGTGGACGATCTTGTTGTGCAGTGCGACGGTGGCTTCCACCGCCTCCTCGACCGGGCAGTCCCGGTCGGCGGCGATCTGCAGCACCATGTTGCAGACCGGCTTTTCGTCAGCCGCGTCCTTCGCCACCGAGTGCAGGTCGTTGACCAGCACCGCCGCCGTCCCGGCCCGCATCATCGCCTCGCGCACGCGCGGGTCGTAGTAGAACGGCGCGGCCAGCTCGTACCCGCCGACGGCGTCGACGAGCGTCATCGACGTGTAGAAGCTGTCGTGCTGGCGGGCGGCCAGGTACTCCCACGCCGGCGGGTACTGCCCGGTGTGGCGCCACGCCGCGTAGGCGTCCCAGCTGACGAACATCGAGAACGTCGCGTAGCAGACCCGTTGCACGAGCACCGGGGAGCCGTGCCGGCCCAGGTGGTCGATCGCCGAGTGCAGCCCGACCAGGATCGGGTCGCTGCGCAGCGCTTCTTCCAGCGGGGCGGTGAACTCCCCCGCCGGGGCGACCGGGTCCATCGCCGCCATGACCAGCGCCAGCCGCGGCGGGAGCTCGGTGGGCGCCGCGCCCAGCGTGCTGTCGTCGGCGTAGTAGTCGTCGGCCGCCCACCAGACCGCGTTGAGCTGCGCCGCGACGAGCAGCCGGTCCGGGTCGTCGCAGTCGGTGTGGGCGAGCATCACCAGCCTGCCGA
The DNA here is from genome assembly GCF_040610315.1 of Amycolatopsis sp. NPDC004169. Lineage (NCBI taxonomy): Bacteria > Bacillati > Actinomycetota > Actinomycetes > Pseudonocardiales > Pseudonocardiaceae > Amycolatopsis > Amycolatopsis sp. NPDC004169. The sequence continues at coordinate 120,909 of NZ_JBEXMD010000032.1, read as the reverse complement.
ACCCGGCGCCCGCGATCTGCTCCAGGCCCTTGCCGGTGAACCCGCAGTCCGCCGCCCAGGCGACCAGCCGCCGGTCGACCTCCGCGGCCAGGCCGTCGTCGACGCGGCCCTGGACCGGGCAGTACAGCGGCGACGCGCTGCCGTCACCCCACGGCAGGTACGCGTACGCCGGGTCCGGCCCGGGCGACGGCGCGAACCGGCTCGCGATCCGCGCCGCCGACGTCCCGAGCCCGAACGGTGCCGCCGGCAGCCCGCCGACGGTCCACTGTGGACAAGTGGTGCTCTCCCCGGTCACCCCGCCCGCCTCAGACGCGGTCGGCGGCGATCAGCAGGTAGTGGAAACTGCCCTCGCGGTAGGCGGTCAGGAACGGCTTCTCGACGCCGGTGGCGACCGACGACTTCTCGCGCAGCTCCCAGTAGGGGATCGTCGCCGCGGTCAGGTCGACCACGTTGATCGGCACGAACCCGTTGGCCGCGAGCGCCTTGAAGTAGTCGCCGCGGGCGTGGATGTTGCAGATGTAGTGCTGGTCGATCTGGCTCACCGCACGCGACCGGCCGCCCGTCACGTCGTTGTAGCAGCCGGTGATCGTCACGTACCGGCCGCCGGGCTTCAGCTGCCGCGCGTGCTCGGCGAACAGTTCGTTCAGGTCGACGTACATCGTGCTCTCGTTGTTCCAGATGCCCTGGAACACGCCGGACTCGAAGCCGGTGTCGAGCATGTTCTTCAGGTGGTAGCGGACCGAGCCGTCGATCCCGCGCTGCCGGACGTGCGCGTTGGCGAACCCGACCTGCTGCTCCGAAATGGAGATGCCGTCGACCTGGCAGCCGAACCGCAGGTGGGCCATGACGCTGGTGCCGCCGCGGCCGCAGCCGGCGTCGAGCAGCCTGTCCTCCGGCGTGATCGGGCCGAGGTGGTCGAGCAGGACGTCCGCCTGGGCGGTCTCGAGCCGGTGCATCTCCGCGATGATCGCCTCGTCACGCGTGGCGGCCGGGGCTTCCAGCACGGCCGGGTCGTAGTCACCGAGGCCGTAGTGGTGGTGGTAGAGGCCGTCGACGTCGCCCAGCCGGAGGTTCACCGGATCCTTCTCCGCGTTCCAGTAGTCGGCGACCGACTGCTGGTACGCGGTGCGGGTCACGGGCTTCTCGAGAGCGGTCATCGATTGAACTCCTCGGTCGTTTCCTTGACAGGAAAGGGATCCGGTCCCTCACGGAAGACGCTAGTGGCGGGAGTTTCGCAGGGACAAGGAGATTCACTCGTGGTTCGTGGTCGTTGCCCGTCCGGCCCAGCGGGACACGCGCCGCAGGTGGCGGGGGCCGGTGCGCCGACCCCCGATGGAGATCGACCTCGCCACGACCGGGTGACGAAGCGCGACAGCCCGTGTCAGGTGATTTCGAGGTTCGCCATCGTGCCCATGTCCTCGTGTTCGCCGGTCTCGGCATCGGGCCCGCGGCGGCCCGGCTGATGCGCACCGCGCTCACCGCGTGGGAGTGGGATCCTCGGTAGCCGGCCGCGGCCACGGGTTGGGGCGGCAGACGGCCCCGTCCGGCCGCACCTTCACGGCGGCGCCCGGTTCGGCGCGGTTGAGGTTCGCGAGGTAGGTGTTGGAGAGCCCGAAGGTCTGCTGCATCATGACCGGCGCGGGCGCACCGGTGGCGGGGCAGCCGACGTGGCCGTAGCCGAGGGCGTGACCCATCTCGTGGTTGACGGCGTAGGTGCGGTAGCCGGCCAGGTCGCCGTCGTAGGAGTGGGCGCCGCGGAGCCAGCGGGCGAGGTTGAGGACGATCCGGTGGTCACGCGAGAGCCGGCACGAGGAGTCGAAGGGGATCCCATAGCCGCAGAGATCGGGCCGGCGCGCGGTCCCGGGACTGGTGAGGCTGATCCGGACGTCGGGGCGGGCATCGGGACGGTCGAGCCGCCGGAAGGTGACGGCGCCGAGGCCGGTCCAGCCGCGCGGGTCGGCGAGGATGGCGTCGACGTCGTGGTCGAAGCCGGGGAGGTCGACGCCGTCTTCGATTTCGATGGTGTAGGTGAGGAGTTCGCCGCCGGTGCCGAAGTCGGGACCGGTGCCGGGGACGACGTGCCAGGTTCCGTTGCCGGCTTCGGTGACGGGAACGCCTTCCGGGAGGGCGGCGGGTTCGGGGGCCGGTTTCGGTGCGGCGGTATGGGTGGGGGCGGCGGGTCCGGCGGCGGCGACACCGTCGATCCGCCGGGGCTGGGCGGCTTCCGGGGTGAGGAGCAGGGCGAGGGCGAGCGCGACGGCGAAGACGAGCACGGCTGGGGGCCACCAGGGGGCCTCGGTGTGCTTGGGGGATGGGGCGGGTAGGGGTGGGGTGGGCGGTTGGAGGGTGGCGGGAGGCTTTCGTGGGACGCGCGGGGCGGGTGGGCCGACGGAGATCGCCGGGGCGGGGGAGAGGGCGTGCGTTTGGTGGGTGGGGTGGGGTTCCGGGGTTTCGGGTGCGGGCGGGGGTGGTTGAGGGGTGGTTGATTTGGTTGGGGTGCTTGGGGTTTGCTCGCTTTCCGGGGCCGGGGCCGGGGCCGGGGCCGGGGCTGCTGCGGCGGTTGGCGATTGCTGAGCAGAGGTGGCCGGTGCCGGGGCAACGGCCAGGGGCGAGGGCGCAGCGACAGTTGGCGGGTGCTGCGCGGGGGTGGCCGGTGCCGGCGCGACGGCAAGGGTTGGGGCCGGGGCCGAGACCGCAGCGGGGATTGGTGCGGCGGTCGGGGGTTGCTCCGTTGAAGTGGGCGGCGCCGCAGCCGTGGAAGTACTCGGCTCGGGTGCGATTATCTGGCCCGTTGCCGGCGGGAATTCCTCGTTCTCGGGAGTTGGCGAGTGTTCGGTTGAGGTCCGCGGCTCCGGGGCGGACACTCGGCCGGGAGCCGCGGGAGCCGCGGGAGCCGCGGGAGCCGCGGGAGCCGCGGGAGCCGCGGGAGCCGCGGGAGCCGCGGGAGCCGCGGGAGCCGCGGGA
>NZ_JBEXMD010000032.1:0-117847 GCF_040610315.1 Amycolatopsis sp. NPDC004169 | reverse complement strand
CGCGGGAGCCGCGGGAGCCGCGGGAGCCGCGGGAGCCGCGGGAGCCGCGGGAGCCGCGGGAGCCGCGGGAGCCGCGGGAGCCGCGGGAGCCGCGGGAACCACCGCCCTCGGGACCGCGCCGACCTGAGTCTCTGGGGCCGGGAAACGTGGTGCCGGTGCTCCGCTCTCCCGCGACGGGCGGCGGCGGGGCTGCGGCAGCCAATCCACCCGCGCCAGCGGGTGTCGTTCAGTAGGCAAGGCCCGCACCCGCACACTCCGGCGCCACTGCGCCCTCGGATCGGGGGTACGCCACCGTCGACGGGTCGCCGTCCGATGTGTAGCGGTGGCCCGATGCCGCACCCAGCTCGTCGAGCCAATGGGCCGAGCCGTACTCCGCTTCCTTGCCCGTCGACTGGGAGCGGATGCGCGGGATCGCCGCCGGGTCGAACTTGGCCGAACACGGTGACGGGGACGGCCCCGCTCCCACCAGCAGCGCCCCTCCGTACGCGTAACCCGGCCCCTGGACCGCCAAGCCCGCCCGGTGCGGGCGGCTGCCGTACGGCAGGGCCAGCGTCTTCGGCTGGTAACCCGGGATCGCCTGGCGGATCAGCGCGTCCTCCTCCGCGATCGCCGCCGTTGCCTCGGCTTCCGTTGCCGTGCGCAGGTTCGTGTGGTGGCGGGTGTGGTTGCCGACCTCGAAGCCGTGGTCGGCCAGCCAGCGCAGGGCGCGGCCGTCGGGGTCACCGCCGAACGGGTGCTCGTTCACGTACACGCTCGCCACCGGGCGGAAGCGCGGGTGCGCCGCCGCGACGTCCAGGAGGATGCGGATCGCCGTGCCCGGCTCCGGCTGGCCCTGGGGCGTCAGGCGGAACGTCGTCGGGTCGCCGTCGTCGAACGTCAGGACCACCGGGTGCGCGCCCGCCGGGATGTCGATCCGGCGGGACACCAGTTCCGCCGTCGTGATCGGGACGTAGTCCTCGGCCGCGAGGTGCTCCAGCTCCGCCGTGAAGTCGGCGGGCGTGCGGTCGTAGACCGACTTCGGCTGCGCGGCGAGGCGGTGGTACATCAGGACCGGCACCCGGCCCAGCTCGTCGGCACCCACCTGCCGGGCGGTCGCCGGCGTGACGCGCGCGGGCGCCGCGGCGGGGGCCGGACGCGGCGGTGCGGGCGCCGGGGCGACGGGCGCGGGGCCGCCACAGGCCGCCAGCGCGAGGACAGCCGTGAACCCGGCACCGAAGCGGAAAAGGCAACGCATGCCGGAAGTGTGCGACCGGGCCGCCGCGGGTGCGGGCCGTGCCACCGGGTCGGGTGAGCGCGGAATTGCGTTCGCCCGCCCGGAAATGCGCGTTTCCGCAGGCCGGGGCCATGGCAACGCAATAAGCCAGAGCACGATTCGGTGATCCGCGGGAATCGGGTTTGCCGTAGATCAGCCGCGGGTATTTCCCCGCGATGGTCCCGAAAAAGGCGGATGCCGCCGAACGAACATTCGATCGACGCCTGGTCCTCACCGCCGCTCTCGCGGGCTTCGCCACGAGCGCGTGTGGTGCGCTGCAACGCGGACAGGCACTCGCCGTGCCGGCCCCGGCGCCGGCCGCCGTCGCGGCCACACCGCCGCCGCCACCGCCGAACCCGCTGGAAAAGAGCCTGCTCGTGGGCTTCTGCGGAGCGCCGGGCGCGAAGGCGCTCGGCCGCATGACGGGTGACCTCACCGAAGCGAGCCGCGCGCTGCGCCGCCAGATCGAGACGTTCCCCGCGGGACGTCCGATCACGCCGGTGGTCGAGCTGATCGCCACCACCGTGCACCGCTCGCCGGGTGAGGACGGCATGTTCCGCAGCCGCTGCGCGGACTCGACCGTGCGCGACTACCTCGACGCCGCGCGGGCGATGAAAGGCTTGCTGCTGCTGAACATCCAGCCCGGCCGCGCCGACTTCCTGCCCGAGGTGCAGGCCTACGAGCGCTGGCTGACCGAACCCGACGTCGGCGTCGCGCTCGACCCCGAGTGGGCGGTGGAACCGGGCGTGATCCCCGGCAAGAAGTTCGGCCGCACGACCGGCACCGAGCTCGACGGCGTCGCCCGGTACCTGGGCGGCCTGGCCGACGCGCACCGCCTGCCGGCCAAGGTGATGGTCTACCACCAGGTCGCCGCGTCCGTCGTGCGCGACGAGGCGCTTCTGCAGCAGCACAAGGGGGTTTCGGTCGTCAAGGTCGTCGACGGCATCGGTTCGGCCGCCGCCAAGAAGGCGACGTGGCAGACGCTGATGAAGACGATGCCGGCGCACGTGCGGCCGGGTTTCAAGCTGTTCTTCGACGAGGACACCCGCCGTGGCGCGGACCTGATGACCCCGGCGGACGTCCTGGCGCTGAACCCCACGCCCGCCTACGTCGTCTACGAATAGCCACCGCGGACGCGAAAGCCCGGTGCGGTCCGCCGCACCGGGCTTCTTCGTGGGCACGTCGGCCGCGGACGACGAAAGCCCGGCGCGGGAGGGGATCCGCGCCGGGCCGTCGCCGGCTTGTCCGTCCGGGGTACCGGCCGGCTCAGCCGACCGGGACGGGCAGCCCGCCGAGAAGGTCGTTGACCAGAGCGGAAAGGCTGATCAGCACCCGCTGCAGCAGCGCGTTGAGCAGTGCCGACACCGGCGGCAGCGACTGGCGCGACGCCAGCTGGTCGGCCAGCTTGTCGACGCCCTGGCGGGCTTCGGCGGTGTCCTTCTGCGCGGTGGCCGCGCTGTCCTTGGCCGCGGCCTGGATGCTGTACCGCTTGCCCTGGGCCAGATCCGACAGCAGCGGATCGAGGTGGGCGAGGGTGGCCTGCGTGCCGGGCACGTCCCCGCTGTCCGCCCGCGACGCCAGCTGGTCGCGCAGGCTCTGGACTTCCGCCGCGGCGCTGGTGGTGCTCGACGATCCGTTCCCACCGGGGCCACCCGCGGTTGCCACACCCACCCCCGTGAGGGTCACCGCAGCCGCGGTGACGAACACCGTGAGCGCTCGGGTCAGTGCACTTTTCATGTCGTACTCCTCGGAGATTGTGCGATGCCGACTGCGATCATGGTGAGCGTCGTTCGGCGATAACGCGAGCGGATGCCCGTGGCGGGCGGAGCCGCTTGATTCCGCACGGTGTACGGGCCCGCGGGTCTCCCCGGAACAAACATCGACAACGCGTGAAGTGGTTGTTCGGCGCATTTCCGCATCGGTTACTTTGGGTGAGGCGACCACTCGTTCGTGTCGGACCATTGCGATAGATGGCTGAATCGGCGTGGTTTTCTCCACTGAAGGTGCGCCCGGCGCCAGTTCCGGGTGACACGGGACTTTCACCCGATCGTGAGGTTTATGCGAAGAAAGAATGGGTAATCATGCGCATTTGCCAGGGGGTGGGAAAGCCACTCTTAAGTAGGGTACGATGAAAAAACACTTCTCGCGCAACGAGCGTCTCGCTAATCTGGGCGGCGGCCACGGGGCCGGTTTTCCGGCCCTTGTGTGGCCTCCTCGGTGCCGAGACCTGACAACTGGGCGCCATTCGGAGAGAAGGAAACGCAGAACGTCCCGACGCCACCCGGCGCCGGGACGTTCTGCGCGAAGAGGAGAGGAATGACGGTGCGGGGCACCAGGGTCACCCGGGCACCCGGCGGCGGCCGGGTTCGCGACGGCGCTCAGGCGCCGGGCGGGGGTCCGCGGTGCAGCATCGTCGCGGTCGAGAGGCTTGCCGGAGGCCGGACGTCCCGGCCCGGCGGCACTCGGGCGCCCGGCCGGGACGTGGGGCGCGACTTCGGTGCAATCCGCACGCTCTGCTGCCCGTGCGCGAGCAGCTTCGCTGGAACTCGAGCATCCACGGGCAGCCGGGCCCGCGGCGCCGGGCACACCCCGCCGCTTCCAGTCGATCAGCTATGCGCTATAAGCCTTTCCGTGCCGCAGCAGGGCGATCACGCGCACGACGAGCACCGCGCATCGCAGGCCGGTGACGCTCGGGTACCCGGCCGAGAGGACCCGTTGGGCCATCCGGGTGGCGGCCGGGCATCCGGTGGGGACCGGTCTCACCGCGCAACCGACGCTCAAACGCCCGGCGGGTTCCGCCGCGGTTCGGCCGGCGGGTACGCGTTCGCCGGAGGCTCGCCCGTTCCCGCGGCCGGGTATCCCGTCATCGCACCCGGCTTCGGCCCGCGTCGCACCAGGCCCGCCAGGCCCAGCAACCCGACCAGCCCGAGCAGGCCCCACAGACCGTTGTCGTCGTTGCCGTCGTGGTCGTTGTCGCGGTTCGTCCCGTCGTCGTCGCTCTGCTGCTGCCACGCCGGGGCCGTCAGCTGCGGTGCCGCCGAGGCCGGCACCGCCGTCGTCAAGGCGAACGCCGCGGCCGCGATCCCGGCGCAGCAGAGCCTTCCTGCCCTGTGGTTCATCACCGTTGTTCCTTCCGTCGCGGAAATCGGTCCACCCGGGCGTACCCCCGCCGGCGCGGTCCACACGCGCCGTCACGGGAACGAGCGAAGACTTCGGCGCCCGGACCCCGTTTCCGGTGTGCGTCCGGCTTTTGTAAGATGGCTCCCGGTTCAAGACGGAGCCGTGCGGGGACACGCCGCGTGCGCTCGTCCGCCCCCGGCCGTCTTCCCCTTCCCAAGCGCAGCAGCGCATCCGAGCCGGGCAATACCGTCCACTGCCGTGGACCGGGGGAGAAATGAACACTGAACTCGTCGTCGCGCCACTGGGTGCGACCTACACGCCGCGCCTGATCTGCACCACCGGCGATCGCCTGATCCACCCGGCGGACGGCCGCAACGACCTCGCCAGGATCGTCGTGCGCTGGGCCCGCGCCTGGGTTCCCGAGACCTGGCCCGCCCGCCAGTACTTCGCCGCGCTGGGCATCGGTGACGACGAAAACCCTTGCTACCGCGACGAAGACGTCGTCGGCTGGCACCTGCTGCAACCCCGGCCGGACTCGCTCGCGTGGCGGGTGCGGTCGGGCGAAATCGACGTCACGACCGCGCTGACGGCCGAAGCCGAAGCCTGGCCCGAATAAGGGAAACCCCGCGAAGAGCTCTGCGCCGCCCGGCGCAGGGCTCTTTCGCGTGCCCGGAAACATTTCTTGCCCCACAAGCGATATCCCTGGGCAGACGGGGGAACCGGTTGCCGGCAAAAAGAACCGGAATAACCCGATCGGACCACACGCGGCGCGGTCAGGGGCTCGCGGTACCCACACGATGGTGGCACGAAGTGGAATCCGTGGCCCGGCATCAGTACGTTTCCCTCACACGGGACGGAGAACACACCTTCACTGCCGTCCCGTTCTCCGAATATCGTTGACCGAGGAGCAATCCATGCTGAAGAAGATCGGCTTCGTGACGGCCACCGCCGCGGCCGGCGCGTTCCTGGCCGCCGGCGTCGCCGCGGCCGGCACCCCGGCCGGCCACCACGACCACCACCACGGTTACCCCCACGGCGGCTACGACTACACCGGTCAGGTCGGCCTGGTGAACCTGAACAACACCGACGTCCTGCACAACGTCAACGCCGTCGTCGGCCTGTGCGACGACAACATCAACGTGCTCGGCGTCCAGGTGCCGGTCCAGGACACCGCGAACGGCATCGGCGTGCCGATCCTGTCGCCGGGCTCGCACGAGGCCAGCGGTGAGAACCCGGAGAACTGCGCCTCGGGCGGCCTGTCCGACGGCGGCACGAGCCAGGGCCACTGAGTTCCCGTGCCCGGCTCGTGCGTGCGGAAGCCGAAGCCGGGCACGGGGAAATCGGCCGCCAGAGCCGACGCGCACTGCGTGCCGGGAACACGGAGCGAGCTGCACACTCCGGTTCCGCGTTCCCGGCACGCCGCGACGCCGGACGGCGCCGACCCGGGTGGGACCGGCCACGACGCTGGAGAAGTGCGCCGGTCCCACCCGGCCTGAAGCGCACCTTAACGGATCTTCGCGGGCCCGGCGAACCGAAGCCGGGCCCGTTCCCTTTCCCCGATCCCCCGCCGGGCTCCTCCGGCGGGTTCCCAGAAGGAGTATTTTTCTCGTGATCAAGCAGCTCGGCTTCGTCGCCACCACCCTCGCCGCCGGGATGGCGGTGCTCGGCGGATCCGCGTCCGCGGCCAACGTGACCGTCGCCGGCCACCCGGTCGACTCCACCGACCAGTTCGGCCTGGTCGGGAACGTGCAGAACCTCGACGCCGTGCACAACCTGAACGTGGTCGGCGGCGTGTGCGACGACAACATCAACGTGCTCGGCGTCCAGGTGCCGGTCCAGGACACCGCGAACGGCATCGGCGTGCCGGTGCTCTCCCCGGGCGAGCACGAGGCCTCCGGCTCCAACCCCGACAACTGCGCCGCCGGTGAGATCGCCGACGGCGGGACCGCTCAGGGCAACTGACCCTTCCGGGTCCGACCGCCGCGCGGGTGGGTTCCGCGCGGCGGTTCGTCATGCCCGGTCGAGCCGGTGCAGGGCCACTTCCCGCACGACGAGCAGTACCGCGGCCGCCACGGGCACCGCGACGAACGCGCCGACGACGCCGAGCAGCGCGAACCCGAGCAGCACCGCGACGACGGTGACGAGCGCGGGGACGCGGACGGCGCGACCGACGATCTTCGGCAGCAGCACGTAGTCCTCCACCAGCCGGTAGGCGGCGAAGAAGCCCAGCGTGGCGAGTCCCACCGGCACCGAGACCGTGAGCGCGACGAGCGTCGTGGCCGCCCCGGCCGCCACCGAGCCCGCCACGGGTACCAGGTCGAGCACGGCGACGAGCACGGCGAGCACGAGCGGGTAGGGCACGTCGAACGCCCAGAGCCAGGCGAAGGCGGCGGTTCCGGCGACCAGCGACACGACGACGTTGCCGACGAGGTACGCGCCCACCTTCCGGAAGACCGCGTCGCCGATCAGGATCACCCGCGGCCGCCGCGACCGCGGCGCCAACCGGTAGAGCGCGCTGCGGATCCGCGGGAAGTCGGCGACGAAGTAAGTGGCGAGCACGACGACGATCACGGCGTCGCCCAGCACCGCCGCGAGCGACCTCGCGACGTCGGACACTTCGACGGACCGGATGGCCGCTTCCAGGCCGAAGACCTCGTTGGCGCGGCCGAGCAGCGTGCTGTGGTCGCGCAGCAGGGCCAGGTACCGCGGTGCGCCGTCCTGCAGCTGCGCCGCCTGGTCGGCCAGGGGAACGGCGGCCGCGGCGATCGCGCCGCCGAGGACGCCCAGGCCGGTCACGACGACCACCGCGGTGGCGAGCACGCGCGGTACGCGGCGCGTGAGCCGGGCGGTCACCGGCTCGAGCCCGACGGCGAGGAAGAACGCGATGCCGATCAGCAGCAACACGTCGGAGGCCGCGAGGAGGAGCTCGGCGACCGCGATCGTGACGAGCACGCCGGCCGCGGCGAGCAGCCCGGTGAGGAACGGCGTGCAGCGATCCAGGGGTTTTCCCGGCACTCCCAACGGTTTCTCCTGCCGGGCCGCCGTGCCCTCGGCCTCGCCGACGGGGTGCCCGGCGCGGTACGCTCCGCGGCCGCTGGTTGCGTGCATGGGTGGGCGGCTACCCGGCGGGGTACGGCCGGAATCCACCCGTTCGGGGCACGCGGGCAAGTCCACGCGTCCTGGTGACGTCGCCGGGCTGGCGTTGCCGGAATCGTTGTCACGCCGGGAAAATCGCCTATGCGCTTGAAGGCTCTCCTGCTCGTCCCGGTCGTCGTGGCCTCGTTCGTGATGGCCCCTTCGGCGGCGGCCGCGAGCGCGCCGCGGCTGCTGATCAACCAGGACTTCCCCGACCCGGACGTCGTCAAGACCGCTTGGGGCTACTTCGCCTTCGCGACCGGCGCCGGGCCGACCCGGATCCGGACCGCCGCCGCCGCGGCGCCGGAGGGGCCGTGGCGCGTCGGCGGCGATGCGCTCGCGGCCGTACCCGCGTGGGCCAAACCGGACGGCGGGTTCTGGGCACCGGACGTCACGCAGCTGGCCGACGGCACGTTCGTGCTGTACTTCGCGGCCCCGCAGACGGCGGGCGGCGAGATGTGCCTCGGCACGGCGACGGCGAAGAAGGCGGAAGGCCCGTACACGCCGGCCGGCGACCGGCCGCTCGTGTGCGAGCCCGGCGACCACGGGGACATCGACCCCCAGACGTTCCTCGACACGGACGGGTCACGCTATCTCCTCTACAAGAGTGACGGCGCGCCGACGGGGCCACCCTCGGCGATCTGGCTGCAGAAGCTGCAGGCCGACGGCCGGACGTTGACCGGGCCCCGCACGGAGCTGCTGCGGGCGGACCTCACGGCCGAGATGTCGGTCGTGGAGGCGCCTTCGGTGGTGAAGACGGGGTCCCGGTACCTGCTGTTCTACTCGGCGGACACGTTCCAGAGCACGGGGTACCACACGTGTTACGCGTCGGCGCCGTCGCTGGGCGGAGCGTTCGTGAAGGCGGACGGCAAGCTCCTGTCGACGGACCTGCTCGGCGGCAAGGTGGACGCCCCGGGCGGCGCCGACGTGGTAGACGGCCACATCTACTTCCACGGCTGGCTGGGCGGCGGCCGCACGGCGAGGGGCCTGTACGAGCTGCCGATCACGTTCCCGGGCGACGTGCCCCGGCTGGGCTGACGGTGTCACCCACCCGGGTCACGCTCGGTTGGCCCGCCCGGGGGCCGGTTATTCGAGGAGCGAGGAAACGGAGGAGCGTCATGACGGTGTGGTGGGGCCTGGCGGGCTTGCTCGGGTTGCTGGGGTTGTGCGGCCTGATCCGCGGCCATCGCGCGGACGGGACGGTGGTGGAAGACGACCCGCTGGCCCGCTACCCGGCGGCGCGGGAGCCGGTGCTGCCGAACGCGGACGCGGCGCACACCCCGCTGATGACACCGGCGATCACCCCGGAGATGCTGGCGCGCCCGGAGCTGCCGCGGCCGGAGCCGGTGGGGGAGGGGCGGATGGCGGGGGAGATCCCGGCGCCGCGGCCGCAGTCGGGTGGGCCGGGGGTGCCTGCCGGGGTTTCGGTGGGGTGGTGGGGCGAGGCGGCGAGTTCGGCGGCGCCAGGAGTTTCCGAGGGGACGCCGGGAAGGGCGCAGCCGGCGGCCGAAATTGCTGTGCCGGGGGTATCCGACTTGCCGCGGCAAGGTGTGCCGCCCGCGAACGCCCACTGGGAGCAGGCGCCCGCGGGTGGGGTGCCGCGGCACGCGGCGGCAGGGCCCGCGCCGGAGTGGGCCTCCGCTCGGCCGAATGCGGTGCAGTCGACCGCCGATCCGGTGCCCGATTCCGCTGCAGCACAGGAAAACCCGGCCGGAGTGCGGGCGCCGCAGCAGCCGAAGCACGCGCTCCCGGTCGAGGCGGGTGCGCCGGAAAGCACCTTCACGCGGCAAAGCACTCCCGCCCCGGAGAGCGGTCACGGGGCGGAAGGCACCTTCGCCCTGGAAGGCGCCCCCGTTCCGGAAAGCGCTCCCGCCTCGGCAGGCACCTTCGCTCCGGAAGGCGCCCCCGTACCCGAGAACCCCCGCGCTGCCGAGGCGCGCCCGCAAACCGACCCGCAACCGAAGCCCGCGGCCAACTTCACCTCACCGCCACCCGAACGGAACCCCGGGCTCATCGGCAAGCTGCGCCGGCTCTTCCAGCGCTCCTGACCTCACCCCAGCGGCGCAGCGTCCTTGAACAACCCGGCCAGCAGGTCCCCGTGCTCCTCGATCCGGTCGAGCACCTCGTCGGCCGTGAACGTCAGGTGGTTCACGTGGCGGCAGGCTGCCACCTCGTCCCACGTCACCGGGGTCGAGGCCGTCGGGCGGTCGCGGCCGCGGAGGGAATACGGGGCCACCGTTGTCTTCGCCGGGTTGTTCTGGCTCCAGTCGATGAACACCCGGCCCGTCCGCTGGGCCTTCGCCATCACCGCCGTCACCGTCTCCGGGGTCTCGCGCGCCAGGCGCTGGGCGAGCCGCTTCGCGTACGCCGAGGGGGCCGCCGGGTCCTCCGTGTGGATTCCGCAGTACAGCTGCATGCCCTTCGAGCCCGACGTCTTCGCGTACGGGGTCAGCCCGTCCGCCACCAGGACGTCGTGCAACCGCTCCGCCACCCGGGAGCAGTCGACGATCGTCGTGCCCGGGCCCGGGTCCAGGTCGAACACCAGCCGGTCAGGGGGCCTTCTGGTGCCCGACTCCACCGTCCACTGGGGAACGTGCAGCTCCAGCGCCGCCATGTTCGCCGCCCACACCAGGCCCGGCAGGTCGTCCAGGAGCGGGTGGTCGATCGTGCCGCCGGTGGCGGTCACCCGGACCGTGCGCAGCCAGTCCGGGGCACCCTTCGGGACGTTCTTCTCGAACCACTTCTGGCCGTCGACCCCGTTGGGGTAGCGGATGAACGTCACCGGACGGCCGGCCAGGTGCGGCAGCAGCACCTCCGCGACCCGCGAGTAGTAGTTGATCACCTCGCCCTTGGTGAACCCGGTCGCCGGGTACAGCACCTTGTCCAGATTGGACAGGGTGAGCCGCCGGTTCCCGGCCTGGACGGTGATCCGCTGCCCGGCGGGTTCGGGCGCAGACGGCGACGAAGGTGCGGGTGCGGGCGGGGGTGTGGCCTCGTCGTGCGGTACCGGGCGTGGCGCCAGCACCTCGGCCGGGTCCTTGTCGTGGCGCAGGCCCCGCCAGGCCGTGTGGCGGACCCGGCCGCCGCGGGTGAACTGGCGGTAGACGATCTCGCCCACCAGGCGCGGCTCCACCCAGCGGGCGCGGACGATGTCCTCCCGCGGCGGCGTCGTCACGAACGGATGGGTGCGCCGCTCGATCGCCTCCAGCTGCGCCCTCAGATCCGCCCGGCTCGCCTGGCTGAACCCGGTGCCGACGTCGCCGATGTAGACCAGGTCGCCGGTGGCGGGGTCGTGCGCGCCGAGCAGCAGCCCGCCGAGCGTGCCGGTGAAGCTGCGCTGACCGGGCCGCCAGCCGCAGATGATCGCCTCCTGCGTCCGGACCAGCGGGTGCTTGAGCCACGAGTCCGGCCGCTGCCCGGGGTAGTAGGCCGAGGAACGCAGCTTCGCGACGACGCCTTCGTACCCGGCGGACGCGGCGTGGGCGAGGAAGTCGGCGGGGGTCCGGCGGTCGGCCGCGAGTTCGTCGAAGGTGACCGCGCGGACCACCGAAACGCGGTACGGGTCGGGCATCGGCAGCTCGTCCAGCAGCCGGCGGCGCTCGTCGTACGGCAGCGCCAGCAGGCTCCGGTCCCCGAGCTGGAGCAGGTCGAACGCCAGGAACCGGACCGGGACGTCCTTGAACTCCAGCCCCTTCGGCCCGCTCTGGTGGCGGACGTAGCGGCCGCGGCGCTCCTGCATCCGCTCGAAGTCGATCCGGCCGTCTTCGCCGTAGACGACGACTTCGCCGTCCAGGTAAGCGGCGCGGCCCTCCAGCGCCGGGGCGAGCACGCCCGCGAGGTCGGCGAACTCCGCGGTGAAGTCGATGTTGTTGCGGCTGGTGAGGACGGTGGTGCCGTCCGGGGCGATGCGCATGGCCGCCCGGTACCCGTCGAGCTTGTACTCGTAGGCCCACTCCGGGCCGGTGCGCAGCCGGCCGCCGTCGGGCTTGGCGAGCATCGGCTCCAGCCAGGCCGGGACGAGCGACGCGTCGTCTGCCGCCATTTCGGACCTCCGTCACCTTCTGCGCCCAAGGTAACCCGTTCGGCCTAGATTAGCTGGATTTGTGCAGGTGAAAGCGGCTTGAACGCCTGTTCGGCGTGCCGCTCAAGCACGCAGGAAGTCGTCGACGGCCCGTCGCAGCGTCGCGCGCACCGTTTCGGCGTCGTCGAGTTCGCCGCCGTGCAGGGCGCCGTCCCGCAGCAGGACCAGCACGCGCGCCGCGTGGTCCGGATCCGGGTGGCCGAGGTCCGCCGCCTGCTCGCGCAGGACGCCGAAGAACCACTGCCGGTGGTCGTCGATGACCCGGCGGACCCGGTTCACCGGGTCGGGGTACTCGGCGGCGGCGTTGAGGAACTGGCAGCCGCGGAAGTCCTCCCCGCAGGTCGCGTCGCCGACCACGGCCAGGGTCTCGGCCAGCGCCTCCCGCGGCGGCCGGCCCGCGCGCGCGGCGTCGACGGCGGCGCGGATCTGACGGCTGGTCTCCGCGAGGTAGGCGGCCACCAGGTCGTCCTTGGTGGGGTAGTGGCGGTAGAACGTCGCCCGCGTCACGGACGCCTCGGAGACCAGGCGCTCCACCCCGACGGCGTGGATGCCTTCGGCGTAGAAGAGCCGGGAGGCGGTCGCGAGCAGCCGGTCCTTCGGGTGCGGCTCGGCGGTACTCATCCCCCCAGCTTAGAGAAAGACCGATCGTTCTGCCAGATCGGCTTCGTCACATTGCCACGGCGGCTGTGGAGGTCCAGAGTAGCTGACAGAAAGACCGATCGTTCTCTCTGAAGGAGCCAGTCATGAGCAAGCCCACCATCGTCCTGGTCCACGGCGCGTTCGCCGACTCGTCCAGCTGGACCGGGGTCGTCGCGAAGCTGCAGGAGCAGGGCTATCCGGTGGTCGCGGTGGCGAACCCGCTGCGTGGTGTGGAGTCGGACGCGGCCTACGTGAAGAGCGTCGTCGAGAGCGTCGACGGCCCGGTCGTCCTGGCCGGCCACTCCTACGGCGGTGCCCTGATCACCCGCGCGGCCACCGAGACGCCGAACGTCAAGGCCCTCGTCTACATCGCCGCGTTCCAGCCCGACGCGGGGGAGAGCGTGTTCGAGCTGTCCGGCCGCTACCCGGGCGCCAAGCTCGGCCCGGAGACCACGAATGTCCTGGTGCACGCCGGCGAACCCGAGCTGTCGATCAAGCCGGCGGACTTCGCCGAGGTCTTCGCGGCCGACGTCCCCGCGGCCACCGCGGCGGTCATGGCGGTGACCCAGCGGGCGGTCGCGCAGCAGGCGCTGGCCGCGCCGTTCGAGGGCACCCCGGCGTGGACGAAGCTGCCTTCGTGGACGCTGATCGCGAACCAGGACAACGCGATCCCGGCCGCGGCGCAGGAGTTCATGGCCGAGCGCGCGTCGTCGACGGTCCGCCGGATCGACGCCTCGCACGCGGTCGCGGTGTCCCAGCCTGAGGTCGTCGCCGAGGTGATCCTGAGCGCGGCGGCGGACGTCGAGTGAACCGGAGCGGTCCCGGCCGGGTGTCCGGCCGGGACCGCCCGTTCGGAAGGTCAGCCGAGCAGCACGCTGTCGGCCAGCCCGGCGAGCAGCGCCGCGGCGTCGTCGTAGACCGCCACCGCGCCGGCGTCGGACAGCTCCGCGGCACCGACGCCACCGGAGAGCACCGAAACCGTGCGCACGCCGGCCTTGGTGGCGGCCTGCACGTCCCAGACCGCGTCGCCGACGAAGACCGTCTCCTCCGGTGCCGTACCGGCCTTGTCGAGCGCCGCGTACACCGGCTCCGGATCGGGTTTCGTCGCCTCGACGTCGTCGCCGGAGACGATCCCGGCGACCACGTCGTCGACGTCGAGGACCTTGCGCAGCACCTCCAGCTCGTCCGGCCCCGCCGACGTCGCCAGCACGACCCGCACCCCGCGCCCGGCCAGTTCCCGGACGAGCTCGGGCGCACGGTCGAACGGCCGCAGCAGCCCGGCGGTCTCCAGGTAGTAGCGGCTGTGCAGCTCCTTGGCCCGGTCGCCGATCCGCTCGGTGTCGTCGTCGCCCAGCAGGGTGCGCAGCAGCTTGCCGGAGCCCTTGCCGATCGCGCGGTGCACGCGCCAGGAGTCGACGTCCCGGCCGAGCTCGTGGAACGCCCGGCGCCAGGCGTGGACGTGGAGGTAGTTGGAGTCGACGAGCGTGCCGTCGACGTCGAACAGGACCGCGGTGGCGATGACAGGCTCCTCGGGTCGGTGCAGTTTCCCGGTGTTTCGCGCAGGGTGCTCCGGATACCCCCGACCGGCCGGAAGTACACGTGGCCGGCCGCGCGAGGTCAGGCGCGGGCCCGCGGGTAGGTCCGGCGCTCGCCGATCCGGCCGTCCTTGGTGTGGATGAAATGGGCCGTGCCGCGCTTGAGCGCGAGCTTGCGGCCGTCCGCCACCGCCTCGGACTTCGTCTCCGCGCTGCCGGACGCCCGCGCGTTGCCGACGACCTTGTTCTTCCAGACCGAACCGTCGAAGAACGTTTCGACGTCGCCGTCGGCCGGTTCGAGCGCCGATTCTTCCTCGACCGTCTGGTAAGTCCCGAAGAGCGCCGGGTCGGGTTTGGGTGCGGTGCCGGGGCCGCCGAGGGGTTCGGGGTCCATGAGGTATTCGATGCCGGCGTCGGTGGTCCAGCTGGCGCCCTTGGCGCCGTCGGGGCCGTCGGACAGGTGCCAGATGGTGTGGTTGTGCGTCTGGTCCTCTTCGTCGAGCAGGGCGCCGGGGGCGATGTCGCCTTCGAGGCCGTCGGCCTTGAGTTCTTCGATGGCGGCGAGCCACTGTTTCTGGTGGACGGTGTCGCGGGCGAGGTTGAACTTCAGCATGGCTTTGACGCCGGGGTCGTCGGTCATGTTGTAGAGCCGGGCGGTTTGGAGGCGGCCTTGGGCTTCGGCGGCGGCGTTGGCGCGGAAGTCGGCGAGCAGGTTGCCGGAGGCGATGATGTATTTGCCGTTCCAGGGGTAGCCGTTGCTGTCGGCGGGGAGGGCGCCGCCGCCGGCGACGATGGCTTGCTGGACGTCCATGCCGCCGAGGGTGGCGGCCATGACGGGGTCTTTGACGGCTTCGGCGGTGACGGTGGCGGGGGCGCCTTCGAGGAGGCGGGCGACCATGGTGGCGAGCATTTCGACGTGCCCGATTTCTTCGGTGGCGGTGTCCATGATGAGGTCTTTGTACTTGCCTTCGATGCGGCAGTTCCAGCCTTGGAAGAGGTATTGCATGGTCACGGTCATCTCGCCGAAGGCGCCGCCGATGAGCTCTTGGAGCTTGCGGGCGTACACGGGGTTGGGCTTTTCGGGCTTGGCTTCGAACTGCAGCAGCTTCGTGTGACGGAACACGTCGTCTCCCTTCCGAGCCCGCGGGGTTCCCCCGGAGAACCGGCTCAACCGGGGATCCGCCGCGTTTGACGGGTTCCGGACCGGTTATTCGAACGGGTGATCGTCGTGGAGGAGGTGGTCGCCCGTGCTCGCCCGGCACAACTCGGTGTGGCTGGTGCCCCGGCAGGGCGTCCCGGCGCGGGCCTCGGTGGTCGGCGTGCTGGACCAGACCACGTACGCGCAGCTGCGCGACGGCCTGCTCGAGTTCGCGGTGGACTCCGCGGACGGCGTGCTGATCGACGTCGAGCGCCTCGAACTGCGCGATCGGGCGCTGGTCCGGGTGTTCACGCTGGTCGCCCTGCGGGTCCGTGACTGGCCGGCGGTGCCGTTCGCCCTGGTGACGGGCCGTCCGGACCAGCGGGCGGTGCTCGTCGGGAGCGGAGTGCCGGTCTACCCGGACGCGGCCGCGGCACGGGCGGCGCTGCCCAGCCCTGCCCGCCGCCGGGCGAGCCGGGTGCTCGACCGCTTGCCGCGCACGTCGGCGCGCGCCCGCGGGTTCGTCCGCGCGATCTGCGCCGAGTGGATGGTGCCGGAGCTGGTCGAGGACGCGGAGCTCGTCGCGACCGAACTGGTCGAGAACACGCTGCGGCACACCGGTTCCGCGCCCCACCTGGCGCTGGAACTGCGCCGGGGGACGCTGTCGGTCGAGGTTTCCGACGAGAGCACGCGGCCGGCGGTGCTGCGGGAGGCGCTGAACCTGGCCGAGGCGGGACTGGGCCTGCGGATGGTCACCAAGGTCGCGAAGCGGTGGGGGAGCAGCCGGTCCCGCTCGGGCGGCAAGACCGTGTGGGCGCTGCTGGCCCGCTGAAGCACGAGAGGGAAGGCCGCCACACCGGTGGCCGCCTTCCCACCCGGGAACCGGTCAGGCGCCCGGGCCGGAGTAGATCTCCGCGGCCGACGGCTCGGACACCGGCGACGGCTTGTTCCAGTCGCTGAACTCCATGGCACCGTTCTTCGGGTCCGCCATGCGCAGCAGGTAGTGCGGCTCGGTCGCGGCCACCGTGGCCGTTCCGTCCGTGCTCGCGAAGCTCAGGGCCGGCGCACCTGCGAGGGTCGTCTGCTCGCCCGGCTTGAACGTCGTCTTCTGCAACTCGCCCAGCGTGCCCTGGGTGAACGACTTGTAGTCGAGGAACGTCTTGAACGCGGCCCCGATGCTCTGGCCGATCTTGGCCGTCGACGACACCCACTTGCCGGTGAGCTGCTTGGCCAGCGCGGCGGGGGCGCCGGCCTGCTTCACCAGCGAATCGGTGAACTTGAAGAAGTACTTGTCGCCGATCCGCAGCACCGGGATCTCGAGGCCGTCCTTGACCACCGTGCCGCTCGCGCTGTCCGCGTTGAGCTGCAGGTCGAGGTTGAGCGCGCTGCCCTCCTGGGTCATCGTGCCCTTGACGTGCACGGCCGACGCCTGCTTGGCGGCGTCGTTGATCGCCGTGCCGACGTCGGCGGCGTCGAGGGCGGGTGCCGCCGGAGCCGTGGACGACGCCGGGGCGCTGGTGCCGGCCGCGGCCGGAGCGGGTGTTTCCGCGGCGCCGGAACAGCCGGCGATGGCGAGGGAACCGGCCGTGAGGAGCGCGGCCAGGCGAAGGCGAGCCATGGGTAGTCCGTTCGTGAAGGCCGGGGCGTCCCCGGACACGAAGGAGCTATCGTCCGAAAGGGTGATCCGTTACACCCGTCGTGACGCAGGTCATCGCACCGAGCGGCGGGGCCGGTAGTCGCGCTCGGTCTCGATCTCGCCCTCCGGTGTGTGGACGAAGTGCCCGACCCGCCGCTTCCGCGCGATCTGCCGCCCCGCGAGCACCGCGTCGATCCGGCGGGGGGAGGTGTTGGACGCCCGCAGGCCGCCTTCGACGCGGTTCTTCCACAGCCCGTCTTCGAAGTAGGTGTGAACGTCACCCTCCGCCACGACTTCGCCTCCCGACGTGAGACCCGAAGGGCTCCGGTTGCCCGGGGACGTAGCGGACAAACGTCGGAGCGCGGTCAGGTCAGCCGGAGTACTTCGATGGCGTTGTCCTTGAGGATCAGCGGCCGCACCTCGTCCTTGAGGTCCAGTTCGGCGAAGTCGGCGAGCCAGCGGTCCGGGGTGATCACCGGGAAGTCGGAGCCGAACAGGACTTTCCGCTTCAGCAGCGTGTTGGCCGCGCGCACCAGCTGCGGCGGGAAGTACTTCGGCGACCAGCCCGAGAGGTCGATGTACACGTTCGCCTTGTGCGTCGCGACCGAGATCGCCTCGTCCTGCCACGGCACCGACGGGTGCGCCAGGATCACCGTCAGCTCCGGGAAGTCGGCGGCGACGTCGTCGAGCAGCATCGGGTTCGAGTAGCGCAGCTTGATCCCGTGCCCGCCCGGCAGGCCGGCGCCGATGCCGGTCTGCCCGGTGTGGAACAGGGCGGGCACGCCCAGCTCGGCGATGGCCTCGTAGAGCGGGTAGTACCGGACGTCGTTGGGCTCGAACGCCTGCAGGCTCGGGTGGAACTTGAACCCGCGCACGCCGTGTTCGCCGACCAGCTTCCGCGCGCGCAGCACGGCCGCCTTGCCGGCGTGCGGGTCGACCGAGCCGAACGGGATCAGCACGTCCGCGTGCTCGGCGGCGGCGTCGGCGATCTCTTCGCTCGAGAGCGCGGGGTGCCCGGTGGCGGCCGGCGCCTCGACCGTGAAGACGACGGCGGCCATGTTCCGCGCCCGGTAGTGCTCGGCGATCGCGGTCACCGTCGGCGTGCGGTCCTGGCCGGCGCGGAAGTACTTCGCCGACGCGTCCAGCAGTTCCTGGTCGAGGGCGAAGCAGCCGTGGCCGTCCTGCTCGACGTGCGTGTGGACGTCGATGGCGGTCAGGGAGGAAAAGTCCACGAAGAACTCCAGGTCAGGGCAGGTCGGGTTGCGCGGCCTTGGCGGCCAGCAGGGCGTTCAGGACGGTGTCGCGGGCCGTCACCAGTGCCCGGTCGTCGGTGCCCGCCAGTTCGGCGTCGACACCCGCGACGAGCGTTTCGGCCAGTTCCGGGGTGAGGTGGACGCGCCCGAGGTCGCGCCACCACTGTTCGGTGGGCGGCCCGAGGTGGGCCAGGACGTGCGCGAGCCCGCCCGCGCCGCCGGAAAGGTGCTGGTTGACGAACGGGCCCAGCACGGCCCAGCGCAGGCCGGGCCCGTAGGCGATGGCGGTGTCGATGTCGGCGACCGTCGCGACCCCGCGTTCGACGAGGGAGTACGCCTCCTGCCACAGCGCGGCCTGCAGCCGGTTCGCGACGTGGCCGGGTACCTCCTGCGCCAGCCGGATCGGCCGCTTCCCGACCGAGGCGTAGAACGCCACGGCCCGATCGACCACCTCCGGCGCGGTCTCGCGGCCCGGCACGACCTCGACGAGCGGGATGAGGTGCGGCGGGTTGAACGGGTGCCCGACGACCACGCGCTCGGGGTGCTTCGGGCAGCCCCGCGCGATGACGCTCGGCAGCAGCCCGGACGAGCTGCTCGCCAGGACCACGTCCGGCCGTGCGGCCTCGTCGAGGACGGCGAACAAGGCGTGCTTGACGTCCTCGCGCTCCGGCCCGTTCTCCTGGACGAAGTCCGCGGCGGCGGCCGCTTCGCCGGGGTCGGCGACGAACCGCAGCCGGTCCGTCGGCACGTCTTCGAGGGCACTCCGCAGCCGCTCTTCGGCGCCGGGCGCCGGATCGGTGGCGACGACGTCGAGGCCGTGCCCCAGGAAGAGCTCGGCCCAGCTCGCGCCGATCACCCCGGTGCCGACGATCGCCACGGTCGTCATGCGCGCTCCCGGAGGAACGCGTCGAGGGCGGCGGGATCGGCCAGCACGTCCCGGCCGACGACCTCGTCGACGGGGGCGCCGCGCAGGAGTTTCTTCACCGGCAGCTCCAGTTTCTTCCCGGTGCGGTTGCGGGGGATCGACGGCACGGCCGTGATCGCGTCCGGCACGTGCCGCGGCGACAGCGCCCCGCGCAGGGCCGTCGTGATCTTGCGGCGCAGGGCGTCGTCGAGCTCGCCGCCGGGGCGCAGCGCCACGAAGAGCCGGAGATCGCCGTTGCCGCCGGCGGGGTCTTCCAGGTGCACGACGAGGGAGTCCTCGATCTCCGGCAGCTCTTCGACCACGGCGTAGAACTCGGCGGTGCCCAGCCGGACGCCGCCGCGGTTGAGCGTGGCGTCCGAGCGGCCGGCGATCACGCAGCCGCCCTCGGGGGTGAACCGGATCCAGTCGCCGTGCCGCCAGATCCCGGGGTAGGTCGAGAAGTACGTTTCGCGGTAGCGCTCGCCCGAGTCGTCACCCCAGAACCCCACCGGCATCGACGGCATCGGCGCGGTGATCACCAGCTCGCCGAGTTCGCCGACCACTTCGGTGCCGTGCTCGTCGAACGCCTTCGCGTCGACGCCGAGGCAGGGCCCGGAGATCTCGCCCGCCCGGACCGGCTGCAGCGGGCTGCCCTGGACGATGCCGCTGCAGACGTCGGTGCCGCCGCTGCCGACGTTGAGCAGGACACCGGGGAACCGCTCGTGCACCCAGTGGAAGCCCTCGGCGGGCAGCGGGCTGCCGGCCGCGCCGAGCTGCCGCAGCGCCGACAGGTCGTATTCGGCGGCCGGGTCCAGGCCCGCTTTCCGGCACGCCATCAGGAATCCCGGGCTCGCGCCCATCAGCGTCGCCCGCGTCTGCGCGGCCAGCCGCCACTGCCAGGCCAGGTCCGGGTGCAGCGGGTTGCCGTCGACCAGCACGATCGAGGTGCCGGTGAGCAGGCCCGAAACCAGCGCGTTCCACATCATCCACGCGGTGGTGGAGAACCAGAGCATCCGGTCGCCCCGGCGCAGGTCCCAGCTGAGGCCGTGGTTCTTGAGGTGCTCCAGCAGGATCCCGCCGTGGCCGTGCACGATCGCCTTCGGCTTGCCGGTGGTGCCGGAGGAGAACAGCACGCACAGCGGGTGCGCGAAGCCGACCGGCTCGAAGCCGGGCGCGCTCTCGGTCAGCAGGTCGTCCCAGGCGAGTGTGCCGGTCAGGTCGTGGTCGCCGTAGGGGACGTGCACGACGTGCTCGACGGTGGGCAGGCCCGCGCGGATCCCGGCGACCTCGGCCCGGCGGTCGACGTCCTTGGCGCCGTAGCGGTAGCCGGACACCGTGAGCAGGACCCGCGGTTCGATCTGGCCGAACCGGTCGAGCACCGACCGGGCGCCGAACTCGGGCGCGCAGGAAGCCCAGACCGCGCCCAGGCTCGCGACCGCGAGGTAGGCGACCACGGCTTCCGGGATGTTCGGCAGGTACGCGACGACGCGGTCGCCGCGGCGCACGCCGAGCCGGGCCAGCCCGGCCCGGGCGCGGGCGACCTGGTCGCGCAGCTCGTCCCAGGTCAGCTCGGTGCGTTCGCGCGTCTGGGAGTAGGCGATGACCGCGGCCGCGTCGCCCGGCCCATGACCGAGCGCGTGTTCGGCGTAGTTGAGGGTGGCGCCGGGGAACCACTCCGTGCCGGGCATGGTCCGGTCGGGGACCACCGCGGTGGCCGGGGTGGCGAAGCGGACGCCGAAGAAGTCCCGGATCGAGGACCAGAAGCCGGCGAGGTCGGTCACCGACCAGCGGTGCAGGTCCGCGTAGCCGTCGAAGGAGTGCCCG
Organism: Amycolatopsis sp. NPDC004169; assembly: GCF_040610315.1. NCBI lineage: Bacteria > Bacillati > Actinomycetota > Actinomycetes > Pseudonocardiales > Pseudonocardiaceae > Amycolatopsis > Amycolatopsis sp. NPDC004169. The sequence continues at coordinate 97,330 of NZ_JBEXMD010000032.1, read as the reverse complement.
CGGTCGGCCAGCCACCGCAGGTACCGGCCGATCTCGGTGGTTTCGCGGACGTCGGGTGCGACCGGGCGCAGGATCACCGGCCCACCTTCCCCGCGCGCTTGTCGAGGAACGCCTGCATCCGTTCCTTCGCCTCGGCGCTGCCGCCGGCGATGGCGGCCATCAGCGCCTCCATCAGGTAGCCCTCGGCCGGGTTGGCCTCGGCGATGCGGGGCAGGGCCTGCAGGACGGCGAAGTTCGTGATCGGCGAGTTGTCCGCGATCTTGCGGGCCAGGCCGAGCGCGTGCTCCAGGCCGTTTTCGACGCGGTAGTGCGACAACCCGGCGGCGTGGCCTTCGTCGGCGTCGAGCACGCGGCCGGTGAGCATCATGTCGGCCATCCGGTGCGCGCCGATCAGCCGCGGCACCCGCACCGACGCGCCGCCGCCGACGAACAGCCCGCGCTGGCCCTCCGGCAGGGCGTAGAACGCCGACGGCTCGGCCACGCGGATGTGCGCGGCGGCCGCCAGTTCCAGGCCGCCGCCGACGACCGCGCCCTTGAGCACCGCGACCACCGGGACGCGGCCGCGTTCGAGCCGCTCGAAGGCGCGGTGCCACATCATCGAGTGCTCCAGGCCCTCGAAGGCGTCCCGCTCGGTGAGCTCGGACAGGTCGAGCCCGGCGGAGAAGTGGTCGCCGACGGCGTCGAGGACGACGGCCTTGATCCCCGGCGGCGGGCTGCCGAAGAACGACTCGAGGCCGAGCACGGTGGCGTCGTCGAGGGCGTTGCGCTTTTCGGGACGGGCCAGCCACAGCACGGCGACGTCGTCCCGCAGCTCCAGGCGCAGCGACGGGGGCAGGAGTGGGGCGGTCATGCGGGTCCGTTCGTGAAGGTTTCGGCGGCCAGCGCGCGGAGTTCGACGCGGCGGATCTTGCCGGTGGCGTTGCGGGGCAGGGTGTCGGTGAACCGGATGTGCTTCGGGATCTTGTAGCGGGCCAGGTGCCGTTCGAGGTGGGCGCGGAACTGCGGCTCGTCCAGCTGCGCCCCGGGGCGGACCACGACGAACGCCGCACCGGCCTCGCCCCAGCGGTCGTCGGGCACCCCGACCACCGCACAGGCGTCGACCGCGTCGAGCCGGGCGGCGACCGCCTCGATCTCGGCCGGGTACACGTTTTCCCCGCCGGAGATGATCATGTCCTTGACCCGGTCGACCACGTGGGCCCAGCCGTCGTCGTCGACCCGGACGACGTCACCGGTGCGGAACCAGTCGCCGTCGACGAAGCTCGCCTTCGACTCCTCCGGCCGGTTCCAGTAGCCGCCGAAGACGTGCGGTCCGCGGACGAGCAGCTCGGCCGGCGTCCCGGAGAGGGGCTGCGGCGCCAGGTCGGGGCCGAGCGCCGCCACGTCGGTGAAGAAGTGCGGCACCCCGGCGGCAACCGGGTGGGCCGGCGTGCCCTCGTGGGTGGCCATCGAGACGCCGGGTGCGGCCTCGGTCATGCCGTAGCCCTGCAGGAGCTGCACACCGCGGTCGAGCCACGCGCGGGCAACGCGCTCGGCCACCGGGGACCCGCCGTAGAGCACGCACGTCAGCGAGCTCAGGTCGGTGCGTTCCCAGTCCTCGTGGCGGCACATCATTTCCAGCATCGTGGGCACCGCCGAGAAGCTGGTGATGCCGGCGGCGCCGATGCGGGCGAGGATGGTGCCCGGGTCGAACTTCGCCACCGGCTCCACACTGCCACCCTTGAACAGCGTCGGCAGCGTGATCTGGCCCAGCCCGACGCAGTGGAACAGCGGCGCGATGCACAGCGCCTTGTCGGTGCCCAGCACGTCGAGGTGCGCCAGCTGGTTGACGGTGTTCCAGGTGAGGTTGCCGTGGGTGAGGACCGCCGCCTTCGGCCGCCCGGTGGTGCCGGAGGTGTAGAGCAGCAGGCACGGGTCCTCCAGCCCCACTGCGGTGTCCGGGGCCGGCCCGGCCTCGGCGATCTCCGCCTCGAAGGTCCCGGCGGCCGGGTCCGTCGCGATGACGACGCCGTCCGGGAGCGCACCGGCCGCCGCCACGAGCTCGGCGGTGTCCGGGCTGTGCACGAGGACCGAAGCACCGCAGTCGTCGAGCATGTACCGGATCTCGGTGGGGGAGAGGCGGTAGTTGAGCGGGACGAAGATCGCGCCGCAGCGGGCGGTCGCGAAGAGCGTCTCGAACACCGTGATGTCGTTGACGCCCAGGTAGGCCACGCGGTCGCCCGGCCGCACGCCTCGCCGGATCAGGGCGCCGGCGAGGCGCTCGACCCGGCCGGCCAGCTCCGCGTAGGTCGGCGAGCGGTCCGCCTGCACCAGCGCGGTGCGGTCCGGGTTGATCCGCGCCCGCCGCGCGGGCCAGCTGCCCAAGCCGAAATCCGGGAGGTTCACCACGGTCTCCTTCACCAGCGCAGCACCGGTTTGCTCGTCCGGCCGCCGACCATGTCGTCGGCTGCCTGTTGAATCTGCCCGAAGTCGTGGTGGGTGACCAGCTTCCCGAGCGGGAACCGGCCGGCGGCGACGGGTCCGGCCGGCGCAGCGTCGTCAAGGCCGCCGCGGACGCGCCGCCGGAGCTGCTCGCCCCGCTCGGCTGCGGCGTCATGACCGGCGCCGGTGCTCTCGAGGGTGGCGAGCTCGTCCGCGTTCGCCCGCACCGGGTCCGCGACCCGGTGCGGCACCCGGGCCCGCTCCCGGCCCGGTGTCGGGGCCCGGCCGGCGGCCGCCTGCCGAGCCGCGGCCACCTCCGGGCGGGGCCGGGTGCCCGGCCGCTCCTCGACTGCGGTCATGGGTTCGACTCCTCACCGAGCTGTATATCAGGAACCCTGAGATAGCCAGGATGCGGTCGTCGGCGGGTCCGTGTCAAGGGGCCGCGGCGCCGGCCGCTGTGACGGGATTTCCGGTCGATTCTTTTGGCCGTCCGTTAACCGTTCCCGTGTGGACGGACGAGTTTTTCACCGGTGAACCGGATGAATCGCCCGGATCGGCCCGGATGCGTAACGGCCGCAAGGGAAACGCCGACTCCAGCGTGCCCGGGAAAGGGTCGTGTCCGTTCCGCCCGGCCCACCGGAGGTGTCGGAAAAGAGGTCACCCGTGAACCCGAAGAATGTCCGGCGAATCGCCCGCCGGTCCCTGCCGCCCGGCGTCGCGGTCTGCACCCTGCTGGCCGGCGCCGGTGTCGCCGTCGCCACCACCTTCGCCGCCGGTGTGCCGGTCGCCGTGCCCGACCACCCGCTGGGCGGCGGGGCGGCCTGCGCCGCGCTCGTGGCGCAGCAGCAGGCCCGCGGCAGCGTCAACTACCCGGCCTCCGAGGTCGAGCCGTACGTCGCCGCCGACCCGGCCGACCCGCGCCACCTGGTCGGCTCGGCGCAGCAGGACCGGTGGAACGACGGCGGCTCGAACGGGCTGACCAACGTCGTCTCCCGGGACGGCGGGGCGACCTGGACCCCCGCCGCCGGGCAACCGCGGTTCAGCATCTGCGCGGGCGCCGCCGCCGGTTCGCCCGGGTACTTCCAGCGCACCACCGACCCGTGGGTCGGCTTCTCCGCCGACGGCCGGGTCGTGTACTCGATCGCCGACTCGTTCAACGCCGACGGCCCGGCCTTCGGCGGGGCGAGCGCGATCCTGATCAGCCGGTCGGTCGACGGCGGCGACCACTGGGAAACCCCGGTCGTCGCGCGCCTGGACACCTCGACGCAGGTGCTCAACGACAAGGAGACGGTGACCGGGGACCCGCTGCTCCCCGACCGCGCCTACGCGGTGTGGGACCAGTTGGTCTCGCCGCAGAGCCACGCGAACCCGAGCGCGTACACGCACGCGTTCACCTACCGCGGCCCGAGCTACTTCTCCCGCACCACCGACAAGGGCGCGACCTGGAGCACCGGCCGGATCGTCTTCGACCCCGGGCAGAACGACCAGACGATCGGCAACCAGATCGTGGTGCCCACCACCGGCCCGGGACGCGGGGTGCTGATCGACGGCTTCGACCTGATCACCAACAAGGGCGGCGCCTGCCCGTTCACCCACGGCGGGCAGCACTGCCGCGGCTCGTCGACGTCGACCGCGGCGGTCATCCGGTCCACCGACGGCGGGACGACGTGGTCCGGCGCGATCGGCATCGACACCCAGCAGGTCGCCCCGGTGGCGATCGCCGGTCACCCGGTCCGCTCCAGCGACGAGATCCCCGAGTTCGCCGTCAACCCGGTCAACGGGTACGTGTACGCGGTCTGGCAGGACGCCCGGTTCAGCCCGGCCGGCACGGCGAAGATCGCCTTCGCCCAGTCCACCGACGGCGGCCTGACGTGGGGTGCCACGATCCGCGTCGACCAGTCGCCGGGTGACACGCCCGCGTTCGTGCCGCAGATCCGCGTCACCGCCGACGGCACGATCGGCCTGAGCTACTACGACCTGCAGAACGCGACGCCGGCGCAGCCGGGCCTCACCGACGCCTTCCTGGCCCACTGCCACGCGGCCACGAGCGACTGCGGCAACCCGGCGAACTGGGCGGTCAACGGGCAGGCGAAGCTGACGGCGGCGTCGTTCGACTACACAACGGCCCCGGACGCCGGCGGCTACTTCCTCGGTGACTACTCCGGCCTGGCGGCCACCGGTCCGACGCTGACGGCGTACTTCGGCGTGGCGCGGCCGGTGGCGGGGAGCGGGCCGTCGGACGTCTTCGCCGACCACGTGGGGTGAGGTGCGTGCCGGGGACGGGTCCGCCGTTCCCGGCACGTTCACCCGGATGGGTGGTTTGACTTGTGTGCATACGGGTCGCGTGCGGGGGTGTGGGGTTCGGCCGTTGGCGGGGTTGCGCCGTTCGGATCAAGGACTACGCTGCTAAGTGCGGTTCCGCTGTAACTTTCGTCCCCCGACTTGCCCGCGATCGAGCGGGTCGCCGAGACCCGCTCGTCACGTCATCTGCGAATGAGGCGTGGAGAAATGTTGGTCGTCCAGCCCCCCGCGACGGCGATCCCCGTAGCGCCGTCGAAGCGCGAAGAGCGCAGTCCGTTCGACATCCAAGTCATCCGCCCGTACTTCGGTGCGGTGATGGTCCGCATCCGCGGCGCGCTCGACGCGGACAGCGCACCGCAAGTGCGTTCGGCGCTGAGCACGTGGGCCCACCGCCGGTTCCCGGTGCTGGTGCTGGACCTGTCGGAGGTCGACTTCCTCGACAGCGCGGGTCTCGCAGCACTGGGCGGGATCCAGGCGCGGGTGGCCCGCGAGAACGCAACCCTGCGGATCGTGACGGGGGACAACCGGGTGGTGCGCCGGGCGTTGTCGGCGAGCGGCCTGGACCACGCCCTCAACGTGAGCCGGCTGCCGTCCGGGTGGGAACGGGCGACGGAGATCCACAGTTTGAGCTGACGCGCCTTCCGGCCGCTCAGCCCCGGTCGAGCGGCGCCAGCTCCCCGAACGGCCGCCGCACCAGGACCTCCGGGCCCGACAGGTCCACGTCCTCGCAGGCCACGTACCGGCTGTGCCGGTGCAGCCACCGGATCAGGGCCACCAGCGCAGCCGGGCCGCGCTGGTCGTGGCGCTGGTAGCCGAACAGCCGGACGCGGGTGCGCCCCACGATCACGCCGCGCACCACCAGCCGCGGCAGGCCGTTCTTTCCCGGCACCGCTTCCGTGCGGATCTCGCGGATCGCGCCGAGGTCGCGGCCCGTCACGTCGCGGGCCCGGCGGCCGATCAGGTCACCGGCTCGCACGGTTCGCTCCCGGGATCCGGCCGATGACGTGGCGGCGCAGCCAGTCCTCCGACGGGCTTTCCGTCGCCTGGGCCACCGCCGTCGTCACCACGATCGTCGGTTCGATGCGGCGGACGGCGTTCATCGGGATGCGTTGCGGCGCCTGGGCGCGGAACCCGCGGCCGATGTGGTGCAGGAGCCGTCCGATCGGGCCGCCGATGCGGTCGGCCAGCGCCTCCGGGCCGACGAGCAGCGCATCCACGACGTACGTGCCGCCCTCGGCGCGCAGCTCGAGGTCGTCGACCTTGCCGACCACCGTGCCGTCTTCGCCGACGATCTGGCGGTCGAGCAGCGCGTCGACCAGGTCGATGGGCCCGCGGTCGGGGTTCATTGCCCCGCTCCGGTGAAGATCATCAGCGGGATCGCGACCAGTGCCGCGACGGCGATCACGACCAGCATGACGCTCCCGACGATGTTGCTGAAGTGGCCGTTGGCGTGCTTGCCGAGGTACTCGCGATCGTTCGCGACGATCAGCACCGGCAGGTAGGTCAGCGGCAGCGCCACCGCCGAGAAGATCAGCGAGATCTCGGTCAGGCCGACCGGATCGAGACCCGTCTGCACCACCAGCACCGCGACCAGCAGGCCGGCGCCGACGGTCAGGTGGAACCGGGCGGCGTTGCGTGGCGCGCGGCGCTTGCCCCAGTCCCAGCCGAAGTACTGCGCCAGCATGTACCCCGACGACAAGCCGGTCTCGAGCGCCGCGCCGAAGGTGGCCGCGAAGATGCCGATCAGCACGATCACCAGGCCCGCGGTGCCGAGCGCCAGCGTCACCGGCAGCACGATCTGGCTGAGCCGGCTGACGTCGACGCCCGCCGGGAACAGCACCGTCGCCGCGCACGCCATCACCGCGATGGCGAGCAGCCCGCCGAGGGGGAACCCGAGCAGCACGTTGGCGCGCTGCACCGGCAGGTCCTTGACCTTCCAGCCCTCTTCGACGCCGCCTGAGGAGAAGAAGAACACCTCGTACGGCGTCATCGCCGACGCGAACAGCGCGACCGCGTGGTAGGCGTAGGTCGGCAGCGCCTGGTCGGGCGGCGGCGCGAGCCCGGCGACCTGCGCCCCGAGCGACGACCAGTCCGGGTGGAGGAAGAACACCGCGACGGCGAACACGCCGATCGCCAGCCCGCCGAGGCCGAAGCCGGTTTCCATCCGCTCGAAGCCGACCCGCCAGACCACCAGCCAGACGAGCACGCCGATCGGCAGCACCCAGACCAGCCGGTCGACCCCGGAGGCCAATTCGATGACGAGCGCGACGCCGCCGATCTCCGCGCACACGGTCAGCAGCGTGATGAGGAACGACCCGGCGAGGTTGAGCAGCGCCATCCGCGGGCCGAGGCGTTCGCGGATCAGGTCGAACACCGGCCGCCCGGACACCGCCACGATCCGCCCGGACATGTCGGCGTAGACGCAGATCCCGAGCACGCCGAGGGCGGTCACCCAGACCAGCGCCATCCCGTAGCGGGCGCCGACAACACCGCTTTCGACGAGGTCGCCGATGTCGACGAACCCGCCGACCGCGGTGAGGATGCCGAGGGTGACGGCGAGCAGCTTCTTGCTCACGACGTCACGCCCCAGCGGGCGAGCTCGCCGATGAGCCCCTGCAGTTCGGCGTCGACCTCGTCGAGCCCGGCGTCGGTGCCGTCACCGAGCCCGTCGTCGAGCCGGTGGGCCACGGCGACGGCGCGATCGGTGATCGAGGCGAGGGCGGCGCGGGCCCGGTCATCGGTCAGCTTCCCGACGTCCTGCCCGGCGGAGGCGAGCTCATCGACGGCGTCCCGCACGGTGATCGACAGGCTCGGCACCGGCGGCACTGGGTCACGGTCGGCGGTGACGACGAGCCGCAGGAGTTCGAGCTGGCCACGGATCTCGCGTCCGGCGTGCACGGTGTCCGCCTGGGGGTCGGTGCTGCAGGCTGTCACCAGGGTGGTTACCGCGACGACGGCCGCCGCCGCGCACAGCCGGGTTCGGCGCAACGCAGTCACTTCGCCGGGATACCCGCTCGTGGTCCGGACAAACGGGGGACTCTCCAAGGTGGACAGACCCGACTTTTCGCCGTTGTGGCCGGCGGCGCTACAGTGCCTTGTGATGGGGGAAGTCATCAGCGGATCCAGGGCCGTGGCGGTCCTGGAAATCATCGACGACGACGGCGAAGCGGAAGCGTTGCAGATCGCCTTGCTGGACGGCACGTCGGTGGTGTGCACCGTGTGGACGGACTGGTCCCTGCGGGTCGAACGGCGGCCGGACACGGAGATCCCGGACTACCTCTGGCCGGTGGACGCCTATTCTCGCCGGCCGATCGTGCCGGACATTCCGGAGGGTGGCTTGGAAGTCAGGTCGCTGGTGACGTCGGCCGACGAGGCCGGCACCCCGGTGGCTGCCGACCTCGAACTCGACGGCTACCGGGTTTCGGCTCGATCGCGGGGCGGGAGGATCGTGCTCTCGGTGGTCAGCCGACCGTGACGTAACCGCCGCCGGTCCGGGATCACTCGGCCTCTGCTTCGAAGACCGCGCCCAGCTCCCCGAACTGCTTCGCCGCCGCCGCGAACAACTCTGCGTCGCCGTTGCGGCGGGCCAGTGCGCGGGTCACCGCCGCCGCCGTCCAGGTGTTGTGGGTTGCGTGGTGCTCGGCTCGGCTCAAGTACTCCTCCGCGTCCGGGGCGTCGAGGACCACCGCCAGCTCGGCCGCCACGCCCGCCGCGTAGCCGTTGAAGCGGCCCGGGGTGAACCTTGCGCCCGCTTCCGGTAGCCGCTCGGCCAAGCCCGTGCCCGTGTGCAGGGCCACCCTGGCCCGGACGAACGCGTCCAACGGGGCCAGGTTGGCCGAGCCGGCCGGGGTGGGTACGCCCGCGACCGCCGCCGCGCGGGCACGCCAAGCCGCCATCGACGGCTCGTCGCCGGACAACCCCGCCGCCAGCGCTGCCGCCAGCAGGGGGACGCCGAGCGTTGCGTTGCGGGGCAGGCTCGCCCGCCACAGCTCGTCGGCCGCTTCAAGGGCTTCGGCGAAGCGGCCGGTCAGGGCCAGGGTGGTGACCAGGCCGCTCGTGCCCCAGTACGGGTGGCCGGCCAGGGCCGGGTCGCCCGCCGCGCGCCTGCTCAGGGCCAGTGCGTCCGACAGCGCCCCGGTGGCCACGGCGTAGGTGATCGCGGCCCGGAACGCGTCCAGCACCTCGACCGCCGCGTGCGGGTCGGTGCGGTCCAGCGTCGTGACCAGGGCGAGGCGTTCCTCGGTCGTGCGGTACGCCTGGTCCGGACGGCCTGCCAGTGCCTGCGCCGTGCACCGGGCGTCCAGGGCGGCGCTGAGCAGGAGCGGGTCCCCGGACGCCGCCGCCACGGCGCGCTCGGCCGCCTCGGGGTCGACCGACTGCGGGCCGGATCCGGACCGCCACGCGCGGGCGACGGCGACACCGGCCGCCGGTGCTTCGGCGGCTTCGGCGAGCAGGCGGTCCAGTTCGGCGTCCGGGACCGGGTCGGTGATGAACCCGGAGCCGCGGAAGCGTTCGGCCAGCACGACCGCGGCGGCCAGGCAGGACGCCCGCGTCGCGGGGTCGCCGGTGGCGCGTCCGGCCGCGACGAGCAGCAGGTCGAAGTGGTCGCGGGCGTGGGTGAGCAGGTGCACGCCGCTGCCGGCCCTGGCCAGGTCGGCGGCGGCGACCGCGGCGGACGGGGCCCGGTCCGCGGCCGTGCGCCAGTGGGCCACCGCCTCCGCCAGGAACCCGCGCGCGTAGGCGAGGCGGGCGAGGTCCGCGGTGAGGTCGTGCGCCGGCTCGCCTTCGGCGACACAGGCGCGCAGATCGTCGGCGACGCGGTCGAACTCGTCACGCCAGTCGCCACCCAACCGGCCGGTCAGCTCCCGGGCCCGCCGGGCCGCCCACTCCCGGTGGCGAACCCCCACCTCCACCGCCTCGCCGGAAGCCGCCAGCTGCTCCCGGGCGAACCGCGCCACGCCGTCGAACAGCGTCCAGACGCCCTCCTCCCGGTGCGCCGTCACCAGGGACTTGTCCACCAGCCGCCCCAGCACGTCGGACACCGCGCCGAGCGACAGGTCCGGGGCCAGCGCCGCCGCGTCGGCCAGCGCGAAGCGGTTGCGGAAGCGGGATACCCGGGCCAGGACCGTGCGCTCCTCCGCGTCCAGCAACCGGTGGCTCCACTCGATGACCGACCGCAGCGACCGGTGCCGGTCCGGGCCGCGGCCGGTGGCCAGCACGCGCAGCGGGTCGTCGGCCAGCCCCGCGCGCAGCGCCTCGATGCCCAGCGAGGCCACCCGCGCCGCCGCCAGCTCGATGTTCAGCGGTGAGCCGCCCAGCTCGCGGCAGAGTGCGGCGAGCTGCGCGGGATCGGCGTCGAACGCCGGGTCGACCGCCCGCGCCCGTTCCGCGAACAGCTCGGCCGCGGCCGGCAGCGGGCCGAGCTGCAGCACCGTTTCGCCGGGCACGCCGAGCCGCTCGCGGCTGGTCGTCAGCACCCGCAACGCCGGGTTCGCCGAGGTCAGGGCGGTGATGACGTCGGCGACGTCGTCGGCGACGTGCTCGCAGTTGTCCAGCACCAGCAGCGCCCGGCCGGCCAGCTGCGCCGCCACCGCGTCGGGCAGCGGCTGCTGCGGGTGGGGGAGCACGCCGAGCCCGGCCGCCACCGATTCCAGCACCGAACCGGGCCGGCTGGGGACGAGGTTGACGAACGTCGCGCCGTCCGGGAACTGCGATGCCGCCGCCTCGGTCGCGGCCACCGCCAGCCGGGTCTTGCCCATGCCGCCCGGGCCGAGCACGGTCGTGACCCGGCTCTCGGCCACCAGCCGCACCAGCGCGTCGCACTCGGCCGCGCGCCCGACGAAGCTCGTGGGCGGCCGCGGCGTCCCCGTGACCAGGCCCGCCGGGGTGGCCGGCCCCGGCGCCCGCGCGGCCAGCTCCCGCCGGTCACGGGCGTCCAGCTTCCGCAGCAGCGCCGACACGTGGCTCTCGACGGTCCGCACCGACACGTAGAGCCGTTCGGCGATCTCCGCGTTGGTCAACCGGTCCGCGAGGGCCAGCAGCACCTCGCGCTCGCGCGGCGAGATCGTCGGCGCGGTCGGCATGGCCCGAGTATGCCGCACCCGGGTGGATCTCCGTGGCGGATTCCGTGATCTCCACGGATGCCCCCGGCCCCGGGCCGGCCCGAAGATCACTCCGGAACGAAAACCGACCGGAGAGGAACCCACCATGGTGGTCATCGCGAAGGAAGACGACCTGCGCATCGGCAGCGGGCGCACCGCCCGGTTCGAAGGCGGGGCCTACGGCTCCGGCGTCTCCTTCTTCCACGTCCACAACACCGAAGGGCAGGGCCCGGACGCCCACGTCCACCCGTACTCGGAGACCTGGGTGGTGCTCGCCGGGCAGGCGCTCTTCCGCACCGCCGACGGCGAGGGCCTGGCGGGCCAAGGCGACGTCGTGGTCGTCGGCGCCGGCACCGCGCACGCGTTCCGGGCCGTCGGCCCCGAACCGCTGCGGATGATGTGCATCCACGCCTCCCCGCGCATCGAGCAGGACTTCCTCGACGACGACGCGGCCGCCGAAGCCGGCGTCACCTTCTGAAAACCCCCGAAAGGAACTTCCATGGACATCACCCTCGCCCGCCCGGCCGGCTCCGCGCGCCTGACCTGCCTGGCCCTCGCGGCTCCACTGTGGACCACGGTGGCGCTGACCCAGGCCGCCACCCGCGACGGCTTCGACCTGACCCGGCACCCGCTCAGCGCGCTCGGCACCGGCAGCCTCGGCTGGGTGCAGATCACGAACTTCGTGGTCGCCGGCGTGCTCGTGCTGATCGGCGCGCCCGGCTTCGGCGGAGCGGTCTCCCGGCTGCTCGCGGTCTACGGCGCCGGGATGATCGCGGCCGGTCTGCTGCCACCGGACGCGGGCGACGGCTTCCCGGCCGGCACGCCCGCCGGGCCGCCGTCGGCCCTGTCGTGGCACGGGTACGGCCACCTCGCGGCCGGCAGCGTCTCCTTCCTCGCGCTGATGGCCGCCTGTTACGTCCTCGGCCGCCGGTTCGCCCGGGCCGGGAACCGCCGGGACGCGGCGTTCTCCGTGCTCGCCGGCACCGCGCTGCTGCTCGGCAACGCCTGGGCGATGAGCGGTGGCCGGGCCGGCAGCCTGACCCTCGCCGCCGGCGTGATCACCGCGATGCTGTGGATTTCCGCCGTGGCCGTCCGCTCCCGCTGATCGCCCGCGCGGGTGATGGGCTGCCCGCAGGCCGGCTGGTCACCACCCAGGCCGTGCCGGCGGGCACCCTGCTGTCCATCCTCGAAGGCGAGCTAGCCGATCCCGGCCTGGGCCAAAGATCACCTTCCACTACGCCAGCACCGAGTACGACATGGCCGAGCCCTTCGACTGCCGGTGCGGCAGCTGATGCTGCCGCTCTACCTGTGCCGCATCGGCATGGACATCGGCAAGCGCGTCGTGCTCGGCGACGGCGCGACGGTGAGCGCGATGTGCCAGGCCCACACCGCGGACCCAGCCGCTGCGGAAGGGCAGGCTCCGGCCGGTGCCGGAGCCGCCCACCCAGGCGTTCTGGCAGGTCGACCGGACCTTCACCGTGCCCGGCGAGCAGCCGGGCCGTCGAAGTTCGCCCGCTATGGCGCCGTCAGGTCGAACCGTTGAAGCGTGACCGAGCCGCCGAGCGCCTGGGTGGCGTGGTTGAAGACGGCGAACCGGTAGCCCATGAAGAACTGCCAGGCGTTGTTGAGGGTGAACGCCGTGCCCAGCGGCGTGAAGTTCACCCCGTCGGTGCTGTAGGAGAACCGGGCCTGGCGCCCGGTGCCGGGACGGATGTCGGCGTTGGCGCGCAACCAGATCTTGCTGCCGGGCAGGTCGGCGCCGGCCACCTCGGTGCCGGTGCCGGTCGTGTTCCAGTTGCCGTCCATGGTCAGGCCGTTGACCATCACCACCCGGTTGCGGCCGCCGTCGCGCTTGACGCCGATGTAGGCCGAGGAGTCCCGCAGCATCGCCAGTCCGGTGCGGTCGCCGTCGCGCATCGACGTCAGGTCGAGCGTGGCGGTGGCCGTGGAGGACGGCCCCTGGATGCGGTGGGTCAGCGTGTTGCGGGCGGAATACAGGTCGTTGGTGACCGTGGCCGTCGACAGCTTGAGCCCGTTGCCGACCGAGAACTTCGTCGTGTCCGGGTTGTGGTTCCACTCCCACTGGGGGCTCAGCGCCGGGCCGGGGAAGGTGTCGGTGCCGGTCATCGGCTCGACCTGGCGCGGTGGCGGCGGCAGGTTCGGTTTCGGGTAGGTCGTGCCCCAGCGGCCGCTGACCGTCTGGAGCTTCGGCCAGCCGTCGGCCGTCCAGGTGACCGGGGCGAGCGCGGGCACGCGGCCGCCGGGGTAAGCGTCGACGAAGGCCAGGTAGTACCAGTCGCCGTTCTGCGTCTGCACCAGGCCGCCCTGGTGCGGGACGCCGCCGCCGGAGATCGGGCCCGGCAGGTCCAGCAGCACCTGCTGGATCGTGTACGGCCCCCAGGGACTGCTCGCCTTGAGGATGTACTGGCCGTTGGCCGGGCGCGTCACGAAGATGTAGTAGCTGCCGTTGCGCTTGTAGAACCGGGAACCCTCGAGCGTGCCGATGTTCGACGGCGTCTGGAAGACCTGCTGCGACCGGACTTCGGTCTTCCCGTCCTTGGAGAGCTGGGCGACGCTGAGGGTGGTGTTGCCGTAGGCGACGTACATGGTGTCGTCGTCGTCCACGAGCATGCCCGCGTCGTAGTAGCACTTGTCGATGGTCGAGAGCTTCGACCAGGTGCCGTCCACGGCGGTGGCGGTGTAGATGTAGGTCTTGGCGAAGTCGATGCAGCCGCCCCAGTAGTAGGTGTCGTTGCCGGCCCGGTGGTTGAAGAACGACGCCCAGATGCCGCGGACGTACCCGCGTCCGCCGCTCATGTCGTACTTCGCGCCGAAGTCCAGTTTGGGCACGGAGTGGCCGGCGAACTCCCAGTTCACCAGGTCGTAGGAGCGCAGGATCGGGGCGCCGGGGGAGTAGTGCATCGTCGAGGCCGAGTAGTAGTAGGCGTTGCCGACGCGGATGATGTCGACGTCGGCGAAGTCCTGCCACAGCACCGGGTTCGTGAAGGTGGTGGGCTGGTTCGGCGTGGTCGTGGTGGTCGGGGTCGTCGGCGTGGTGGTGGGGGTCGTCGGCGTCGACGGCGCCGTGGGCTCGACGCCGCCGGTGCAGAGGGTGCCGTTGAGCCGGAACTCCGACGGCGTCGGGTTGGCCGAGGTGAACGAGCCGTTGAAGCCGAACTCCGCCTTGCCGCCGGTGGGGATGGCCGCGTTGTAGGCGACGTTCTTCGCGTTGACGGTGGTCCCGGACTGGGTGATGGTCGCGTTCCAGTGCTGGCCCACCTGCTGGCCACCGGTGAACAACCAGGTCAGCGTCCAGCCGTCGATCGCGTCACCGAGGTTGGTGATCGACACGGACGCGCCGAAGCCGCCCTGCCATTCGGAGGTTTTCGTGTAGGTGACCGAGCACCCGGCCGCGGCGTGCGCGGCCGGGGTCGCCACCAGGACGGCGCCGGCGAGGCCGGTCGCGGCGAGCAGGGCCGAAGCGGCCGCCCGGGATCGTCGGCGTGACACCACGTTTGTCCTTTCCGTCTCAGGCGGCGAACTGCCACCAGTTCACGTTGAAGAGGTAGCCGCTGCCGCCGGTGAACCGCAGGACCAGGTCCTGCGTGCCGGTCACGCCGCTGACCGGGCAGGAGACCGACGTCCACGTCTGCCAGCCGCCGGTGCCGGGAACCGTGCAGCGCCCCACGACCGTGCCGGTGGCGCTGCCGAGGCGGACCTCGATCGTGCCGCCGGAGCCCGCCGAGGCGACCCGGGCGGTGAACGTCTTCGCGCCCGCCCCGAAGGCGACGTTGCGGACCTTGACGTTGTCACCGTTCTCGATCCAGCCGATGTTCATGCCGCCTTCGGAGGCCGGCTCGGTCTCGATCCCCGACTCCCAGTTGATCGTCTCGGCTTCCTGCCGGGTGTAGGGGTCGAGCGTGTCGGCCGGCGGCGGCCCGCTGGTGGTCATGGTGATGGTGGGGATGCTGCCGTCGGCGTTGTAGGCGAACTTCTCCACGGCCACCGAGCGGGTGTAGCCGCCCCCGCCCGGCAAAGCGCCGTTGTGGTAGAAGAAGTACGAGCCGCCCTTGTAGTCGATGACCCCGGGGTGGTTGGTGAAGCTGCTGCCCTGCGTGGGCATGACCGTGCCGCGGTAGGTCCACGGCCCGGTCGGGCCGGGCGCGGTCGAGTAGGCGATGAACTCCGAGCAGCACTTGGCCGCGAACACGTTGTAGTACGTGCCGTTGCGCTTGTAGACCCAGGGCCCTTCCTCGTACAGCGTCGGGCGGCTGCCGCCGTTCGGGCGGGTGCCGAACCCGGCCGTGGTGAGCGGGATCTGGTTGATCCCGCCCGAGTACGACGTCATGTCGGTGTTGAGCCGCACGTAGGACAGGTTCGGGTTGCCCCAGTACAGGTACGCCTGGCCGTTGTCGTCGATGAAGACGGTCGGGTCGATCTCGCCGTTCTCGACGAGCGGACGGCCGATGGCGTCGCGGAACGGCCCGGTGGGGCTGTCCGCGACGCCGACGCCGATGGCCATCCGGCCGGTGGCGCGGTTGACCACCGGGACGTACCAGTAGAACTTGCCGTTGCGCTCCACGGCCTGCCCGGCCCACGCGTCCTGCTTGGCCCAGCTGAACGTCGCCAGGCTCATCGGCGAGCCGTGGTCGGTCCAGTTGACCATGTCCGCCGACGACCAGACCCGCCAGTCCTTCATGGTGAAGTAGGTCGAGCCGTCCTCGTCGTGCCCGGTGTAGAGGTAGACACGTCCATTGTGGACGAGCGGGGCCGGGTCGGCGGTGTAGATGTGCTGCACGATCGGGTTGTCGGCGTGCGCGGTGCCGGGCAGGAGCGCCATCGCGCACAGGGCCGCGGTCATCCAGGCGAGCACGCGCTTTCGGTGGTGCACGATGGTCTCCTTCGTCGGGGGAGCGGGTCAGCTCGCGGCGCAGGTCGCCGTGATGCCGTCGGCGCTGCCGGTGCCCTGGAAGCCGAACTCGGTCGACTGCCCGGCCGCGACGCTGCCGTTGTAGGACACGTTGGACCAGGTGACGCTGCCGGTGGTGCCGCTGTTGGTGGCGCTCCAGCCGTTGGTCACGGCCGCGCCGCCGGGCAGGTTCGTCGTCACCCGCCAGCCGTTGAGGGCGGTGGATCCGGCGGTGACCTTCAGGTTGGCCACGAAGCCGCCGTTCCACTGGTTCAGCGTGACCGAGGCGGTGCAGCCGCTCGGGTTCGGCGTGGTCGGGGTCGTCGGCGTGGTCGGCGTGGTGGGAGTCGTCGGCGTGGTCGGGGTCGTCGGGGTGGTGGGGGTGGTCGGCGTGGTCGGGGTGGCGGAGTTCAGGGCGTCGAGGACGCTGTTGTAGGCGGCCTTCTTGTTGCCGTTGCCGTCGAAGAGCAGCGGGTTCTCGCCGGTGCGCCAGGAATCGGTGTCGCGGATGCCCCACGTGGTGATGCCGGCGCAGCGCGCGACGGCCACGCAGGCACGGGTCACCGCGGCGTAGGCGTTCGCCTGGTTGGAGCCGGAGATGTCGAGCTCGGTGATCTGGACCTCGACGCCGAGGTCGGCGAACCGCTGCAGGTTGGCCTGGTAGTCACCGGGCGGGTTGCCGGACAGGTGCGACTGGAAGCCGACGCAGTCGATCGGGACGCCGCGTGACTTGAAGTCCTTCACCATGTTGTAGACACCGGTGCTCTTGGCGTTGACGCCGTCGGTGTTGTAGTCGTTGTAGCAGAGCTTCGCGTTCGGGTCGGCGGCCCGCGCGGCGCGGAAGGCGGCTTCGATCCAGTCGTTGCCGGTGCGCTGCAGGTTCGAGTCGCGCCGGCCGCCGCTGCCGCCGTCGGCGAACGCCTCGTTGACGACGTCCCAGGCGTAGATCTGGCCCTTGTAGTGGGTGGCGACCTGGGTGACGTGGTTCATCATGGCCGAGCGCAGGTCGGAACCCTCCATGCGCTGCGCCCAGCCCGGTTCCTGCTGGTACCACAGCAGCGCGTGCCCGCGCACCCGCTTGCCGGTGCTCACCGCCTGGTTGAGGATCCGGTCGCCGCCGCTGTAGTTGAACTGCCCGCGGTTGGGCTCGGTGGCGTCCCACTTCATCTCGTTTTCGGGAGTGACCATATTGAACTCCCGGTTGAGGATGTTCACGTAGGTCGAGTCGCCGAGTTTCCCGGCCGCGACGGCGGCGCCGAAGTACCGGCCGCTCTGGGCCGCTGCCGCGCCCAGCGTGGAGGCCGCGCCGGCCGCCGAGTGGGCGAGGACCAGCGAAACCCCGAGCGACGTGGCCAGGAAAGCCGAAGCTGCCGCGGCTCGGGAGAACGACCGCGATGTCATCTTCATGTGTACACCTTCATTTCGTGGGGAACGGGTGCGCGGTCACGGGCTGGTGCACGTGGCCGCGCCGAGGCTCGCCGCGCCGGGTCCGGACACGAGGAAGCCGAAGGTCGTCGAGGCGCCGGCGCCGAGCGCGCCGTTGTAGGCGACGTTCTGCACGGTCACCGAGCCGGTGCCGGTCGCCGTGCCGCCCCAGATCTGCGTGATGCCCTGGCCGCTGGGCAGGCTGAACTTCGCGGTCCACCCGGTGAAGGCCGCAGTGCCGCTGTTGGTGACGGTCACCTCGCCCTGGAAGCCGCCGTTCCAGCTGCCCACGATCCGCGGGGTCGCGGTGCACGGGCCGCCCGCCGGGGGCTGCGGGTCGTCGCCGCCGATGCTGCCGGGCACCGCCTTCAGCGCGTTGTACCAGGTGGTGGCCATCTTGCTGTAGCCGGCGGCGTTGGGGTGGATGCCGTCCGGCAGGTCCGAGACGGCCACCGAGGGGTACATGTCGACCAGGTGGACGCGCTTGCCGGCGGCGGCCTTGGCCCGCATGTCCGGGGCGATCGCGGCGTTGAAGGTGCGGACGGTCTGGTCGGCGAAGCTGATCGGGATGATGGTGGCGACGAACAGGTCCGTCCCGGGGGACTGGCTCGTGATCTTGTCGACCAGGGCCGACAGCCGCCGCGGCGCACCGGCCGGGTCGCTGCCGTACATGTCGTTGGTGCCGATGTGCAGCAGGATCGTGCGGGGTTTGTAGGTGTTCAGCCAGCCGGTGACGTTCGCGTCGATCTGGGCGATGGTCCAGCCGGGGTGACCTTCGTGATTGCGGTCGGGCATGCTCGCCGGCCCGTCGGCCAGCGAGCCGACGAAGTCGATCGAGCGCCCGTCGGCCCGCAGCTTCGCGCCGAGGTCGAGGCGGTAGCCGCCGATCGAGCCGCCCTGGGTGATCGAGTCCCCGAGCGGCATGACCGGGACCGCGGCGGCGCCTGCCGCGGTCCCGGGGACGACCACCGAGGCGGCGATGGCCGCCAGCACGCCGATCAGGAAATGCGCGATTTTCATCGGAATCCTTCGGGGACCGGATCGGGTGTAAATTACATTTCGATGGGTTTCGGAAACTTTCGCCGTGCTAATTGATGCTCTGGGAGAACGAGTTGACCGCGAGACCGACCCCGCCGCTCCACGGCTCGAACCCGGCCTGGATGCTGGTGAGGTACCAGGACCGGTCGACGCGGGTGCGGTTGTCGACGTCGTTGACGAAGTCGAGCACGTTGAACGACCAGCCCGACAGGGTCGACTGGGCCACGTAGGACACCACGTCGTTGCCGCCGTTGTTGCCCTGCCACACTTCCCAGCCACGGCCGCCGATGCTGGTGGTGCCGACCCGGCCGCCCACCGGCTGCACGCCGCCGGTGCGGTTGAACCAGATCATGATCTCCATCTGGTTGACGCCGTTGGTCTTCGCCGTCGGGTCCAGCCAGATGTCGTAGGAGGCGTCGAAGACGCCGCCGGCGTAGGTGTAGGAGATCGACGACGGCGCACTGCCGATGCGGCTGAGCTGCCGGGGCAGCGGCGAGCCGGGGGAGCAGTTCGAGTAGTGGCACCCGAGGTAGACGGCCGGGTAGGACAGCGGCGCCCCGCCGCTGGTGGAGCCCTGCTGCGTCTGGATCCGGAACCCGCTCCCGGTGACGTTGATGCACTGCTGCGCGCTGCTGCCCCACCGGTTGTTCATGACGACGTAGCGGCCGCCGATGGTGGTCGAGCCGTACTGGTCGCAGATCAGGGTGTCCGCGTGCGCGGCCGGGGCGACGGCGACCGGCGCCGCCAGCCCGGCCGCGGCGAGCAGTGCCGCGGACAAGGCGTTCCTCAGCTTCATGGGTGTCCTCCACGTCGTTGTGGCGTTTTCTGGGAGCGCTCTCAATCTGAGGCGGTATCGATGTAACCACAGCGACGGGCCGGTGCAAAGAGGGTCGCGGTGATCAATTCCCGAAGTGCGTTGTCGTCGAGCCGCAGAATTGGGAGCGCTCCCGGTCAGGCGGCCGCCCGGAGGGTCCACTTCTGGTTCGCCTGCCCGTTGCAGGTCCACAGGATCAGCTTGGTCCCGGCGGTGGTGCCCTGCCCGGTCGCGTCGACGCACTTGCCGGACTGCACGCCGGTGAGCGTGCCGTCGGCGTTGACGTTCCACTGCTGGTTGGCCTGGCCCGAGCAGGTCCAGATGATCACCGGGGTGCCGTCGGCGGTGCCCTGCCCGGAGGCGTCGAGGCACTTGTTCCCCGCGGTGGTCAGCTGCTTGCCGCTGGGCGTCCACGGCGCTCCGGCGCAGTCCGCCAGCTGCACCGCGGTGCCGTCGGCCGTGCTCGGAACGTCGGCGCAGCGGCCCGACTGCGTGCCGACGAGCTGCCGGGCCGAGGTCTGCCCTGGGGTGCCGATGCTGCCCGGGACCGTCTGCAGCGCCGCGTACCAGACCGCGGCCATCTTGTCGTAGCCGCCTGCCGTGGGGTGGACGCCGTCGATCAGGTCGGCGGTGGTCAGCGCGTCGTGCATGTTCACCAGGTGCACGTGCTTGCCGGCGTTCTGCTTGCCCTGCACGATCCCGGGGATGGCGGCGTTGAAGGTGCGGGCCGCCGCCTCCTGGCCGCTGTTGGCGATCGGGATGATCGTCGCCACGAACACCTCGGCGTCCGGTGCCGTCGCGGTGATGTGGTCGATCAGGCCGGAGAGGCGGGTCGGCGCGCCGCCGACGTTGTAGTTCTGCAGGACGTCGTTGGTGCCGATGTGCAGCAGGACCGTGTGCGGGGTGCTGGTGCGCAGCCAGGACACGATGTTCGCGTCGATCTGGTCGATGCGCCAGCCCGGGTGGCCCTCGTGGTCGTGGTCGCCGAGGGACGCCGGCCCGTTAAACTGCGAGCCGACGAAGTCCACCTGGTACCCGCCCGCGGTGACCCGCTGCCAGAGCCCGATCCGGTACCCGCCGGGCACCTGGGTGCCTTCGGTGATGGAATCGCCGAGGGGCATCACCCGTACCCCACCGTTCGATTCGGCGGCGGCGGTGCCCGGCAGCAGGGTGCCGGCCAGTACCGCCGCGGCGGCGGCGAGCCACCCGAGCCGTGTGCGCATCTCTTCTCCTCGATGATCCGCCGTCAGACGGCGGTGATGGTCCACTGGTTGTTGGTGCTGCTGTTCGGCGTCCACAGGCCCACGCTCGAACCGGCCGCGGTGTTGCCCATGCCGTCGAGCGCGGTGCCGGTGGCCCGGTTGACGATCTGGTACCGGCCGTTGCCCAGGCTCGTCAGCTTCCACTGTTGGCTGGTGGCGCCGGTCCACGCCGTCTGTGCGCAGGTGGCGCCGTTGGCCGTGTTGCCCCTGCTGTCGGCGACCAGCCCGTTGGTGCGGTTGACGATCCGGACGTACCCGCCGCCGGCGTCGGTCAGCTGCCACTGCAGGTTCGTGCTGCCGTCCCAGTTCCACTGCTTGAGCGGCGACCCGGCGGCGACGTTGCCGCCGCTGTCCAGCACCAGGCCGGTGCTGCCGTTGGCGATCCTGGCCCAGCCGGTCGGCAGGGGACCGGAGCCGGGCGTCGGGACCGGGCCGGAGAACGTCAGCTTCACCACGTACGCGGGCGCGTCGAACGGCGGGGTGGCCGACGGGAGCGCGACGCGCAGCGCGGAGGCGTCCTGCACGGGAGCGGGCAGGGTGGTGGGGGTGCCGTTCGGGCCGAGCAACTGGGCCGACAGCAGCGTGCCGAGGTTGATCCGGTTCGAGCCCAGCGTGGTGATCGGCAAGGTGCTGCCCGGCCAGCCCAGCACGGTCGCGTACAGCACCGTGCCGTCCTTGCTGCGGGTGAACCGGACGTCGGTCTTCGTCCCCTCCACCGGGGTGGTGAACGAGCCGCCGCCCATCTTCGTCGGCCCCTCGCCGTACACCGCCCACGCGCGGGTGCCGTAGACGGACTCGCCGAACCGCTTGAGGTAGTCGCCGATGCCGAGCAGGATCGTGCGCTGGCCGGAGGGGATGGTGCCGTCGGCCATCGGCGCGATGTTCAGCAGCATGGTGCCGTTCTTGCTGACCCGGTCGAGCAGGGAGTGCAGGATGGCCTTCATCGAGTAGTAGCCGATGCCGGTGGTGTAGCACCAGCTGGAGCTGGAGATGCTGTCGTCGGTCATCCAGTACGGGCTCAGCAGGTCGCCCGGCCCGCCGCGTTCGAAGTCGAAGACCTCACCGCGGTTGTCGAACCCGTCCTTGTAGGTGGCGACGACGTCCTTGTTCCACGCCACCGCCTGGTTGTAGTAGTGCGAGAGGAAGTTCAGCCGCTGGGTCTCGTCGACCTGGGTCAGGTTGAAGTCCTGGTAGACCAGGTCGGGCTGGTAGCCGTCGACGACCTCCCGGAGCTTGTCGAACCAGAGCTGGTTCTCCGCCGTCCGGCCGTTCTGGCCGAAGAGCCGGCGCAGCGAATCGGTCGACTGGGCCGGCACGTGGTCGTAGTACCCGGTGAAGTGGTACGCGTGGTGCAGGGCCGCCAGCAGCCTGAGGCCTTTGGCGCGGATGGCGTCCGCGTGCAGCCGGAGCAGGTCGAGCTTGGGCCCGGTCTTGACCGAGTTCCACTCGTTGGCGCTGCTGTTCCACATCGAGTAGCCGTCGTGGTGCTCGGCGACCGGGCCGGCGAACTTCGCACCGGCGTCGGCGAAGAGCTGCGCCCACTCCGCCGGGTCGAAGTTCCCGCCCGCCGACTTGAGTTTCGGCGCGAACTGCACCCAGTTGCCCGCCTTGTCGCGGGCGCCGTTGATGAAGTTCTGGTACGGCCACGCCGACGGGTCGCCGAACACCTGCTTGTGGTGGTTGTTCTCGTTGGACCCGTCGATGTACATGTTCCGCGGGTACCACTCGTTGCCGTACGCCGGGACGCTGAACACGCCCCAGTGGTAGTAGATGCCGAACTTG
Organism: Amycolatopsis sp. NPDC004169; assembly: GCF_040610315.1. Classification (NCBI taxonomy): domain Bacteria; kingdom Bacillati; phylum Actinomycetota; class Actinomycetes; order Pseudonocardiales; family Pseudonocardiaceae; genus Amycolatopsis; species Amycolatopsis sp. NPDC004169. The sequence continues at coordinate 75,280 of NZ_JBEXMD010000032.1, read as the reverse complement.
GCGTCCTGGAACCACTCCGGCGCGGGTGGGTGCTGGTCGACCGACGCCCAGCTCGGCGTGTAGCTGCTGGGTCCCTGGGTCGCCCACCCGGCGGGGACGCGGACCAGGCCGGCGGCCGCGGCGGCCCCGGCCACCACGATCAGCCGGCGCCGCGACAGCTCGAACGAAGACATCCGGTGACCTTTCAGCTCAGGGACCACTTCTGGTTGTTCGCGCCGGTGCAGGTGGCCAGCTGCACCGCGGTGCCGTTCGCGGTGCCGGAGCCGGCGACGTCGAGGCACAGCCCGGACTGGACACCGGTGACCGTCCCGTTGGTGTTGAACGTCCACTGCTGGTTGTTCTGCCCGTTGCAGTTCCAGATGATGATCTTGGTGCCGGGTGTGGTGCCCCGGGCGTTGGCGTCGAGGCACCGGATGTTGCCGCCGTCGTAGACCGTGAGCTCACCCGAGCCGCCGCGGGTCCAGGTCTGGTTGGTGCCGCCGTTGCAGTCCCAGATCTGGACCGCGGTCCCGGGGGTGGTGCTGATGCCGTTGACGTCGAGGCACTTGTTCGCGCCCACCGCGTGCACCGCGCCGGTGTTCGTCGAACCGCCGCCGCTGGCGTAGCCGGCCGCGGTGACGCTGGCCTGCACCGCGTTCTCCGTGGCGTCCGTCGGGAAGCCGCTGGTCACGGCGCCTTCGAAGAACTCGCCGACGCCGGAGTTGCTGTTGTCGCCGCCGGTGCCCAGCAGGATCGACGGCTCCAGCTTCATCGGCGCGTAGCCGCGCGGCAGCCCGCCGGAGTACGGCGTGGTGAGGCCGCCGGTGGTGGCGTCGCCGTACTTCAGGGTGAAGTTGCCGGTGCCGTTGTTCTTCTCCCACGCGCTGACGAACGGGTGGTGCACGCCGGGGTTGTTCGGATCCTTGTTCGAGCCGGTTCCGGTGTGGTACATGCCGTTCTCGAGGTCGGCCTCCACCCACGGGCCGGTTCCGGTGCAGCCGTTGAACCAGCAGGCGGTGCCCCAGTAGATGGCGTTCATGGTGGCGTTGCCCGTGTCGTTGTGGGAGATCTCGCCGCTGCCGTAGTCGAAGCAGCACCACTGGTTGACGTAGTTCGACGAGGTGATCATGTAGATCCCCTCCGGCTGCGCCCCGACCGGCACGTTCCTCGCGTTGTCGATCCGGTAGCCGACGCCCTGGGTGACCTTGATCCCGTACACCGGGTGCCCGCCCACGGTCACCGGCAGCGCCATCGCGTCCGCGCCGATGTCCGAGCCGTTCGGGCCGGGGCCCTTCCAGAACCCGCCCCACGAGATCGGCAGGTCGTTGTGGTTGGCCGTCTGGTCGTAGATCTTCGTGACCGTGCACTTGGTGCCGGCGCAGAAGGAGACCTGCGGGGCCGAGTCGGCGACCCCGCCGGCGGCCAGCAGGCCGATGTCGAGGTACCGCTGGTCGGAGGCCCGCTGGAGCTGGTAAAGCGGGCCGTTGTAGGCCCCGAACAGGGCGCGGGTGGTGCTGTGCGCCGTGACGCACGGCGTGCCGCCTGCGGCGTAGAGGTCGCACGCCTCCTGGGTGGCCGCCTGGGCCGTGGTGCCGGTGGCGGCCACCGCTCCGGTGGCCAGCACGGCGGCCGCCACGACGGCCTGGACGGTTCTGAGCAACGAGCGCTTGCGGAAGACCATGGCCGAACTCCTTCGTCCGTCAGCCGAGAGTCCACTTCTGGTTGGTGGCGCCGGTGCAGGTGGCCAGCTGGATCAGCGTGCCGTTCGCGGTCGAGGAGCCGGTCACGTCGAGGCACAGCCCGGACTGGACCCCGGTGATCGCGCCGCTCGCGGTGACCTGCCACTGCTGGTTGGCCTGGCCGTTGCAGTTCCAGATGACGACCTTGGTGCCGGGGCTGGTGCCCTGGCCGCTGGCGTCGAGGCACCGCGTGCCGGTGTAGACGGTCAGCTCACCGGCGCCGGTCCGGGCCCAGGCCTGGTTGGTCCCGCCGTTGCAGTCCCAGAGCTGGACCGCGGCGCCGGGGGTGGTCGAGACGCCGTTGACGTCCAGGCACTTGCCGAGGGCACGGACCGGGCCGGCCGCCGGGGTGGTGCTCCCGCCGGTACCGGCGGCGGCGATCACCTGCTGGGCGCCCGACGGCCAGTTCGTGCCGCTGACCTGCACGTTCCCCGTCAGCACGTTGTTGTGCGGCGAGCCGGTGGCCACCTGCGTCGCGCCGCCGTTGTACCAGTTGCCGCTGAAGGTGCTGTCGTTGGTGTTGTTGCTGCCGTTGGCGTTGGTGAAGGCCCAGACCCCGGAGTCCTGGATCACGTTGGCCGACAGCGTCACGTACCGGGAGCCCTCGTCGAGGTACAGCCCGACCGTGCGGTTGTTGTCGTAGATGTAGTTGTGGTCGATCGAGCTGCCCGGGTTGGCGGAGAGGTTGTAGATGCTGCCGCCGTCGTGCATGAGCTTCTTCGTGCCGTGCACCCGGTTGTAGCTGACGACGGTGTCCCGCAGCGTGGTCGGCGTCGAGTAGACGGGCTGGTAGTCGTACAGGCCGCGGTTGCGGTAGTCCTGGCTGCCGCCCTGGTCGTTCGCGCCCCAGCCCCAGCCGACATCGATGCCGTCGTAGGTGAGGTTCGAGACGTCGTTGTGCGTGATGACGGTGTGCGTCGCGTAGGTGGAGAGGATGCCGGCCATCTCGCGGTAGTCCAGGGCGACCCGGTTGACCGTGTTGTACGAGATGGTGACGTCCCGGTTCGTCATGGCGGTGTTCGACGGGTGGTGGGCGTCCGGGCGCACGCCGCCGACGATGACGCCGCCCCCGGAGACCTCGGTGAACGTGTTGTGGTCCACGGTGATCGACGACGCGCCCAGCCCGACGCCCGAGGCGTGTGCGTTCGCGTCGTTGCCGATGCCCAGCGCCACCTGGCCGAGGTGGGTGAAGGTGTTGCCGCTTAGGGTGATCCCGCTGGCGGCCGAGATCTGGACGGCGGCCGGCGCCTGCGCCCAGCTGTTGCGGGCGCCTTCGAACTGGCGGCAGCCCGACTGGCAGGAGGTCAGGAAGTCGGACGGCATCGACGCGGCGGCCGCGAGGAACGTGCCGGTCTGCTGGTTCGCGTACCCGACCGACGTGCTGGGCGTGAGCCAGGTGGTGTGCTCGAAGTTCAGCCCCTTGAAGGAGATGTCGCGCACCGGGCTGTCGTAGGTGCCGCCGACCTGCAGCAGCGAAGTCAGCCGCGGGAGCTCGACGTCGTGGCTGCCCGGCACCCAGCCGGAGGGTGCCTTGTAGTACAGCTTCCCGGCCTGCGGGTCGAGGTACCACTGGCCGGTGTTCTTCAGGAACGAGTAGGAGTTCTCCAGGAACAGCTGCCCGCCGCCGAACGGCTTGGCGAGGGTGTCGTAGCCCCAGTTGTTGTTGTTCCACGCCGGTTGCTGCATGACGATCGAGGTGCCGCTGATGCGGTCGACGGGGGAGTACCGGTCGGTGAAGGAGTTCTGGCTCTCCACCTCGATCCGGTTCTGCTGCGGTAGCGTGGCCAGGTAGTTCAGCGCGGAGTTGGTGATGGTCATCCCGGACGTGGTGAACTGCACGTCGTTGCGGGAGAGGGTGATCCCCGCGCGCGGGGCGAGCGCGCCGTCGACGAACAGCTGCCGCGAGTCGGCGCCCACCGGCACCGGCGCGACCCAGATGTTCTGGCCGGCGTCCTGCACCGACCAGCCGGTGACCTGGCTGCCGCCGGAGAGGACCGGCTTCTGGCCGGGCGCGGCCTGCCAGGTGACGGTGTGGCCGTTCTGCCCGGAGTCGGCGCTGGTGAACCGGAGCGGCGCGGACAGCCGGTAGGTGCCGCCGGCCAGCTGCACGACGACGTCGCCGCCCGCCGACTGGGCGCGGGCCAGCTGCTGGGCCTTCGCCGGGGTGGCGACCGGCTGTGCGGACGTGCCGGGGTTCGAGTCGTCACCGTCCGGGGCGACGGAGATGGTGACCGTCGCGGCGTGCGCGGACGGGGTGACGAACGCGGTCACCACGAGGGCGGTGACGAGCGCGGCGGCGGTGCTGCGCGGCGGCATGGGCGGGGACCTCTCCGTGACGGCGGCGATCGGGCGCGCCGGACCGTCCACTGTGTACTGGTACCGGCGCCCGGCCGGCCGCGGCGCGGTGCCGGGCGGCTCGGTCCGGCGGTGGACCGGGCAGGATGTGTACGACTCATCCGAGGCGGGCGGGTGCCGGGCGCGCTTCGAAACTTTCGAGGCCGTCCGGCAGCTTTCCGTTGGTGCGTCGGAGATCCATGAGAACAGCGTGCCTGCCCGGCGTCAAGCTGCGAGCAGGACCATTGCTCCGGACCGTCGTCCCTTCGCGCACGGGGGCTGTAACTTACAGGTTGGCCTGACAAAGATTGACCGGGTGGCGGGTCAGCGAGGTAAGGTGCTGCCCGGGCCTGCTGAGTCATACTCATTGCGTGACCCGTGACGAGGAAGTAGCACCGCCAGTCCCGTACCGCCCCGGCTACGAAGTCGTGGCGGAGCAGATCCTCCGGCTGATCGCCGAACTGGAACTGCGGCCCGGCGACCGGATGCCGACCGAAAACGAGCTGGCGGCGCGGATGGGCACCAGCCGGACCATGGTGCGGGAGGCCGTCAAGATCCTCTCGGCCATCGGCCGGGTGCGAGCGCACAAAGGACGTGGGCTGTATGTCTCCGACGACGAGGGCATGCTGGGCGGTTCCCGGTGGGGCGGCTTCTTCCTGCCCGCCGATCTCGACCACGTCTACATGCTCTTCGAATTCCGCCGGATCCAGGAGACGGCGGCCAGCCGCCTGGCCGCGGCCAACGCCACCCCCGCGGAACTGCGCGCGATCGAGGCCGCCGCCGAGACCTGCCGGCACGGCCACCTGACCGGGCAGATCGTGCTGTTCGACCGGGGCGACGACGACTTCCACGCCGGGATCGCCGCCGCGTCGCACAACCAGTTCCTCGTGGCGGCCATCGGCGAGTCCCGCCGCCTGCAACGCCAGTCGAACATCATCGGGATGTCCGGTGCGATCGGCGGGCACGCGGCGGGCGCGATCGAGGAGCACGCCGCGATCTACCAGGCGATCCGGGCCGGTGACCCGGACGCCGCGGCGCACGCCACCGGCGTGCACCTGGACAACACGCTGGAGGACTACCGGCGGGAGATCCAGCGCCGGCTCTTCGGCCGGTGACCACGTCCGCCGGACGTTCCATTGTGGACCCTTACGCTCCCGGGAGCTCCCCCGGCCCGGGAGGACGACGACGTCCGTAGACAGTGCTGTTTACAAGCAGAGGGAGCCGTTTGATGGTGAAGAGATCCCTGTTCGCCTCCGCCGTGATCGGAGCCGTGCTGGCGCTGGGGGTGAGTGGCACCGCGCAGGCCGCCCCGGCCGAGGTGCAGGCGCCGGCCGCCGCGGCCGCCGGCACCGCGGGCTGCGGGAAGGCACCGGGCCTGGCCAGCGGCAACCACACGATCTCCAGCGGCGGCCAGAACCGCAGCTACATCCTGCGGGTGCCCGCCAACTACGACAACAACCACTCCTACCGCCTGTTCGTCGGCCTCCACTGGCGGGGCGGCACGATGAACGACGTCGACTCGGGCGGGACCGACGGCTACAACTGGTCCTACTACGGGCTGCGCCGGCTGGCCGACAGCTCCGGCAACAACACGATCTTCGTGGCGCCCCAGGGCAACGGCAACGGCTGGGCCAACCCGAACGGCCAGGACGTCACCTTCATCGACGACCTGCTGCGCGAGCTCGAGGCCGGCCTGTGCGTCGACACCACGCAAGTGTTCGCCGGTGGCTTCAGCTACGGCGGCGCCATGAGCTACGCCCTCGCCTGCGCCCGCCCCACGGTGTTCCGCGCGGTGGCCGTCTACTCCGGCGCGAACCTCAGCGGCTGCAACGGCGGCACCCAGCCGGTCGCCTACATCGGCATGCACGGCATCGCCGACAACGTCCTGCCGATCTCGTCCGGACGCGCGCTGCGCGACCAGTTCGTGCGCAACAACGGCTGCACGCCGCAGAACCCGCCGGAGCCGGCCAGCGGCAGCCGGACCCACATCGTCACCGCCTACTCCGGCTGCCGGGCCGGGTACCCGGTCGTCTGGGGCGCCTTCGACGGCGGGCACGACCCGGGGCCGAAGGACGGCGGCGGCAGCGGGTGGCAGACCTGGACCTCCGGTGAGGTGTGGAAGTTCATCACCCAGTTCGGCACCGGCACGCCGCCCACGCCGCCGGTCCAGACCGGCGTGAACTACCGGCTGACCGCCCAGCACAGCAACAAGGTCGTCGGGATCACCGGCGCCTCGACGGCGGCCGGTGCGCTCATCGAGCAGGAGTCGGCCAACGGCGGGCTCAGCCAGCAGTTCGACTTCGTCGACTCCGGTGACGGCTACTACCGCGTCCGGGCGCGGCACAGCGGGCTGGTGCTCCAGGCCGCCAACGCCAACAGCGGGGCGGACATCGGCCAGCAGGCCGACACCAACGCCACCGCGCAGCAGTGGCGGGTCGTCGACCAGGGCAGCGGCGCGATCAGCCTGGTGAACCGGTTGAGCGGGCTGGCGCTGGACGTCTGGGGAGTGTCGACCGCCGACGGCGCGCGGATCTCCCAGTGGACGTTCACCGGGAACCCCAACCAGCGGTTCCAGCTCCAGCGTGCCTGAGCCGATGACCGTCGTCGAGCCGTCGCCGGGGCTGAGGCCCACCCTGGCCGACGTGGCGCGGGAGGCCGGGGTCTCGATCGCCACGGCGTCCCGGGTGCTGAACGGCTTCCCGCGGGTCAGCCCGGAACGGCGCAAGCAAGTGGAGTCCGCGATGCTGTCGCTGGGCTACGCCCGGCAGCGGGCGGCGAAGGCGAGCAGCGCGCGGCACACCGGCTCGATCGCCCTGGTGGTGTGCGAGGAGGTGCCGCGGCTGTTCACCGACCCGTACTTCCCGCGGATCGCCGCGGGTGTGGGCCGGGAGCTGGCCGCGGTGGGGGTGCAGCTGGTGCTGCTCACCGTGCCGGCCACCGACGACTACCAGTCGCCGGTGGTCCGGTACCTCGACGGCGGGCACGTCGACGGCGCTCTCGTCGTCGGCATGCACGGCCGCCGCCCGCTCGACCTCGACTGGCTCGGCATCCCGGTGGTGTTCGGCGGGCGGCCGGGCCAGGCGGGCCGGACGGGCCGGCTGCCGTACGTGGACGCCGACAACCAGGGCGGCGCCCGGCTGGCGACCCAGCGGCTGCTCGACGGCGGCCGCCAGGTCGTGGCGACCGTCGCCGGGCCGCAGGACATGACCGCGGGCGCCGACCGGCTGCTCGGCTACCGGCAGGCGATGACACGGGCGGGCCGGTACGACGAGAGCCTGGTCGTGTGCGGTGACTTCGGGCAGGCGTCCGGCGAGTACGCCGCGTCCCGGCTGCTGAGCCGCCGCCCGGACGTCGACGGGATCTTCGCCGCCTCCGACATGATGGCGGTCGGGGCGCTGCGCGCGCTGCGCCGCGCGGGGCGGCGGGTGCCCGAGGACGTCGCGCTCGTCGGGTTCGACGACCTGCCGATCAGCTGCTGGACTGACCCGCCGCTGACCACCGTGCGCCAGCCGATCGAGGAGATGGGCGCGCGGATGACCGCCGAGCTGCTGGCGATGATCGACGGCGCGGCTCCGCGCCGCAGCACGGTGCTCGACACCGAGCTGGTGCCGCGGAAGTCGGCCTGATGCCCACCCGAGAACCGAGGAGGAATCGTGCGTGTGTTCGTCGTGGTGGCCGCGATGCTGGCGGCGGTCGTGGCCGGGGCGGTGCCGGCTGCGGCCGCGTCCGCTCCGCTGGTGAGCGCGGCTTCCGGCCGCTGCTTGAACGTCAAGGGTGGCACCGATGCGCCGGGGACGGCGTTGGAGATCCAGGACTGCTCCGGCCAGGCCGGGCAGGCGTACGAGTTCACCTCGGCGGGCGAGCTTCGGACGTTGAACGGTACCCGGTGCGTGGACGCCTACGGTGGGCGGACCGCGCCGGGGACTGCCGTGATCATCTGGTCCTGCAACGGTCAGGCCAACCAGCAGTGGCGACAGAACGGCGATGGGACGATCACCGGTGTCCAATCGGGACTGTGCCTCGACGTGACGGGCGCCGGGACGGCCAACGGTACCGCGGTCGAGCTGTGGACCTGCAACGGTCAGGGCAATCAGCAATGGAGTAGTGGGTCGACGCCGCCACCCCCGACCGGGACGGCGCCGTGCGACATCTACGCCTCCGGTGGGACGCCGTGCGTTGCGGCGCACAGCATGGTGCGGGCACTTTACGGTTCCTATGCGGGCAGCCTGTACCAGGTTCGGCGGTCGTCCGACAACACGAGCCGGAACATCGGGGTGCTGAAAGCCGGCGGCTCCGCCGATGCTGCTGCTCAGGATTCGTTCTGTGCCGGTACTTCGTGTGTCGTCACGGTGGTCTACGACCAGTCCGGGCGGGGGAACGACCTGTGGTACCAGGGATCCACCGTGGTTCCGGGGTCCAGCCAGAGCAGCCCGGCGAAGGCTGCTTCGGAGTCGCTCACCGTTGGCGGGTCGAAGGCGTATTCGCTGTACATCAACCCTGGTAACAGCTATTGGCGGGATGGGCACCTGACCGGGGTTCCGACCGGGAGTGCGCCCGAGGGGATGTACATGGTGACCAGCGGGACGCACGTCAACAGCGGCTGTTGCTTCGACTACGGGAACAGCGAGACGACTCGGAAAGCCGATGCGGCCGGTGCCATGGACGCGATCAACTTCGGGACCGAGTGCTGGTTCGGCGGGTGTTCCGGTGGGGGGCCTTGGGTGCAGGCCGACCTCGAGTGGGGGCTCTACCCGGGTGGTAGCCAGCAGTGGAATCCGAACCAGCGGGCTCTGCCGAGCAAGTTCGTCACGGCGATGCTGAAGAACAACGGCACTTCGCGGTTTGCGCTCAAGGGGAGCAACGCCCAGTCGGGGAGTCTCACGACCATGTGGGATGGGGGGCTGCCCAGCGGGTACAGCCCGATGAAGAAGCAGGGTGCGATCATTCTGGGCAGTGGCGGGGACTGCTGCAAGCCCGGTGGTGGGGCGAACCTGAGCGCGGGGACGTTCTACGAGGGTGCGATGGTCGCGGGATATCCCTCGGACGCGACGGAGAACGCGGTGCAGGCGAACGTGGTTGCTGCCGGGTATCGCTGAGCCCGCCGGAGCGGACGGGAAGGGGCTTTCCTCGCGGGGTGCCGCGGGGAAAGCCCCTTTTCGATGGCTTCACCACCCATGACACTCGGCGAACCGGTTCGCCTCCGTTCGGTCGATTGTCGCTGAATAGCCTGCGGCGTACTGTCCGTGGTGGTCGAACCGGTTCGACGATGGCTCGGCCCCGCCGTCCACCGCCAAAGGAGTCGTCTGTGGACCTCTCGTGTCCGCGGCCCCGTGCCCGTCGTGGCCTGGCCGCCTTCCTCGTTGCCGGTGCGCTGACCGGTGCCTCCGCCGTCGCCCTCGCCGAGCCGGCCCGAGCCGCTGACGAGTCGGTTTCCGTCGATTTCTCCGTCGCCGGCAGCTCGCCCACCTATCGGGCCTCCGGGTGGATCTACGGCATGACCGAGAACGCCGCGAACCCGCCCGACCACTTCTTCCGGGACGTGAACTTCCAGGCGATGCGGGCCGGCGGCGCGCAGCTCGACAGCCCGGGCGGCTGGGTGTCCGGCAAGTACGACCGGCGGTGGAACGCCACCCGCGCCCAGCTGCTGCGCACCCGTTCGCTCGGCGGGCAGTTCGTCCTGCTCGTGCACGATCTCTGGGGCGCGGACGGCTACCCGATCTCCCGGTTCCCCGGCGACAACGGTGACTGGTCCGACTACGACGCCTTCCTCACCCGCCTGATCAACGACGTGCGCGCGACCGGTGCCCCGGTGGAGTGGGACCTCTGGAACGAACCGAACATCACCACCTTCTGGAACCGGCCGCAGAGCCAGTACTTCGCCATGTGGCAGCGCGCCTACCAGCGCGTCCGTTCCGCCTTCCCCGCGCAGGCGATCGTCGGGCCGAGCCTGGCCGGGGTGCCCTCCACCGGTACGAGCTGGTGGACGCAGTACCTCGACTTCGTCCGCGGCTCGAACACGGTCCCCGACATCGTCAGCTGGCACTCACTTCCCGGGGATCCGGTGGCGAACGTCGCCGCGGCCGACTCGTCGCTCGGGGCGCGGGGGATTGCCCACCCGCGGCCCTACCAGATCAACGAGTACGGGGCCTCGAACGAACAGAATCCCGGTGATGGTTCCTGGTACATCGCCCGGCTCGAGCGGGCCGGGGCCGATGGGCTGCGGGCGAACTGGGCGAGCGGCGGGAACCTGCACAACGATCTCGGCAACCTGCTCGTCCGCAACTCCACCGGCCGGTACCTGCCCAAGGGCGAGTGGTGGGCCTACCGCTTCTACGGCTCGCAGACCGGCCAGATCGTCTCCTCGAAGCCCAGCCCGGCCTACGACCCGTTCGCCACGAAGGCCGCCGGAGTGGCCAAAGTCCTCGTCGGGGGTGGGGGCACCACCGGGAACGTCTCTGTCGCCCTGCAGCGGCTCGATGCCACCTCCGGCATCGTCCAGAACAACCAGGTGCGGATCGTCGTCCAGCAGATTCCGTTCAACGGTGGGGCCGCCGTGGCGGGGCCGGTGACCATCCGGGACTCGGTGGTGGCCGTCTCCGGCAACGCCGTCACCGTCACCGTCCCGCACGCCAGTGTCGACGACGCGCTCAGCGTCACCCTGCTGCCGCCGTCGGACGGCGGGTTCCAGACCGTGGCCGTCGCCCAGCATTCCCAGCAGTGCCTGGACAACACCGACCTGAGCACCGCCGACGGCAACCGGCAGCAGCAGGACTTCTGCGAAGGCGGTGCCCAGCAGCAGTGGAACTTCCGCCCGGTGCCCGGCGTCGCGGGCACCTACACCGTCGTCAACCAGCAGAGCGGCAAGTGCCTCGAGGTCGCCGGTGCCTCGGCCGACGACGGGGCCGCCGTCCAGCAGCGCACCTGCACCGACGGTGCGACGAACCAGCAGTTCGCGCCGCGGCGGGTCACCTACAGCGGCAACGACGTCCACGACTACCAGCTCGTCGCCCGGCACAGCGGCAAGTGCGTCGACGTCAGCGGGGTGTCCACCGCCGCCCGTGGTGCGGTGATCCAGTGGACGTGCAAGCCGGTCACCCAGAACAGCCCGCTCAACCAGACCTGGCGGCTGTGGGGCCGGGGACCGGCCTGACGCACTTCACGCACCCGGCCGGTTGCCGGTCGGGATGGTGATCGGGGTGGTCGTCGACGACGTCCCCTTGTTGAGGAACAGCATGGCGAGCGCGCGGACGAACTGATCGAAGACGTAGAAGCCGGCCGGGGCGATGGGCAGCAGGCCTTCCCGGAAAGCGATGTACGCGGGCCACCCGGTGCGGATCAGGGTGGCCGCCGCGTAGTCGCGGGGCAGGCCGAGCCAGTCGCCCACTTCGTTGCTGAGCACGTACCGGACGAACTCGTTGAGGAAACCGCGGGTCACGCCCAGGTCGATCTGCGCGGTCAGCCCGAGCAGGTCGGCCGCGAGTTCCTTGCCTTCGGGCGTGGGGGACAGCAGCGGGGTGAGCACCTGGGCGGACTGCGCGTCGGCCGCGGCCCACGTCTGCGGGACGAACTCGTCGCGGACGCCGAGCAGGTGGATGGCGACCTGCCACTGGTGCAGGAAGGCGTCCTCGTCCGCGGCCGACATCGGGACGTGCCACTCGCGCAGCTTCCGGTGCACGAAGGTGCCGAGGCTGTGGAAGGTGACCAGGATGTCGCCGTTGCTGATCGGGATCCGCTCGTCGGCGACGGCCCGCCAGTGCGGCGACTGCGGCAGCAGGTGCCGCACGGCCGCGTGCACCAGGCGCGTCTTGTTGGCCGTGACGACGAACTGGCCCGAGGGCTCGAACGCGCCGAGCTCGCTCAGGTCGTAGCCGAAGGTGAACGTCTTTGCGGCGCGGTCCTGCATGTTCGCGCCGCCTGCGGACCAGTAGACCGACCGGGCCTCCCGCGGGATGACCGTGCTCATGATGCCGCTGCCCAGGCCGTAGAGCAGGAACAGGTAGGTGTCCTTGCGCCGGTTGAAGTCGGCGGCGCGGCGCAGCTTGACCGGGTCGGCCCAGGACGGCAGCCGGTTGGCCCGCTGCAGCCAGCCGGTGAGGTCCGCGGGCAGGCCGGCCGGCAGCGGGTCGGCGTTGTTCACCCAGCTCCGCAGCGCGGTGTTGACTGCGGGCACCCCGCCGCCGTCGACGAGCCCGGCCAGCAGGGTGTCGACTTCGTCGTCCCAGACCCACCACGGGTCGGCGCTCGCGGCCCAGGCCGGGACGGCGCTCGCCGCGCTCGCCAGACCGAGCGCGACACCGAGGGAGAGAACGTTCCTCCTGCTGAGATTGCTCATTCACTTACCTAGCTTCCTTGATAGGTAATGGGCTCTTCGAGAGGAGATTCCTGATTAACATAGAAGGTGACTCGCGCGTCGGCAAGACCCGGCTGGCCTGTGGTTGACTGAGCTCATGGCCCGACTTCCGCACCCCTCAGCCCGGTGACCGCCGAGCCGGCCGCGGCCGTCCGGCCCCGCAACCGCAGGCAGCTCATCGTCGAGGCGGGCGCCGCGGTGTTCAGCGAGCGCGGCTACCACGCGGCGTCGATGGAGGAGATCGCGGCGCGCGTGGGCATCACCGCCGCCGCGCTGTACCGGCACTTCCCGAACAAGTACGCGCTGTTCGCCGAGTGCGCGAACGTCATGGCGGACCGGCTCGTCGCCGCGCTCGCCGAAGTGCCCGCGGACGCGTCACTGGCGGAGGTCTTCGGCGCCGTCACCACGGTCACCGTCGCGCACCGGGAGACCGGCGGCGTGTACCGCTGGGAGGCCCGCTACCTCGAACGCGAGGACAGGCGGCTGCTCGCGGGCAAGTTCGCGCACGTCGTCGAGCGCGTGGCGGAAGCGGTGCGGCGCGAGCACCCGGGGCCCGGCGAGCACCTGCGGGCCGTCGGGGCGCTGGGGGCGATCGGGTCCGTCACGACCCACCACAACGCGATCGCGCCGCGCCGGGTCGGGGAATTGCTGCGCGCGGCGGCCCTGCGCGTGGCCGCCACCGGCCCCGTCACCGCGGCCGCGCCCGCGGTGGAGATCCCCGCCCCGCCGGTGCCCCGGACCCGGCGTTCGGAGATCCTCGCCGCCGCTGTCCCGTTGTTCGAACGGGACGGGTTCGCGACCGTGACGAACGGCCGGATCGCCGAGGCGGTGGGGTTGGTCCCGTCGGCGCTCTACCGTTACTTCCCGGGCAAGGCCGACATCCTGGCGGCAGCCTGCCTGCAGGCGGCCGGCCTGCTGGCCCAGGCGGTCGAGCACAACCTCCGCGGCACGACCGGCCCGCACGACGCCCTGAACGCGTTGACGGCGACGTACGTGGCGTACAGCTTCGAGCACAGCGCCCTCAACAGCGTGGCCAACGCCGAAATCGCCGGCCTGCCGGACGCGCTGCGCCGCCCGCTGGTGGCGGCGCAGCGCGAGCACATCGCGGTGTGGGAGCAGCACCTGCGCGAAGCCCGCCCGGACCTCGACGCGCGCCAGGCCCGGGTGCTGGTGCACGCGGGCTTCGGCGTGGTGGTCGAGGCCGGCCGCCGGCTGCGGTGGGCGGACCGGCCCGAGCACCGCACCGCGGTGGCGGCCCTGCTGGTGAGCGCGCTCGGGTTGTGAGGCTTCAGCAGGGCAACATCCCGCTGCGCAGCGCGTGACCGCCGTCGTTGCCGTCGTCGGCCCAGACGACCGTGCGGTGCCCGGCGGCGCAGGCGGGGGAGATGGCGAACCCTTCGTTGTTGTAGTTCGGCATCTTCGCCGGGCGCGCGTAGGTCGCCGCGACGGCGAACTTGCCGCCGCTCAGCCGCAACGTCGCCGTCTTGCCGGAGCAGGTGTCGTCGCAGACGGACCAGAGGCTGCCCGTCGCCGGGTCGAACTCCAGCTCCATGACCTTCGGGAAGCCGCTGGAGAAGGACGCCACCCTGCTGAACCCGCCGCCGGCCCGGTCGAGGGCGTAGGCGTAGACCTTGCCGGTGTCCTCGAGGCCGACGAAGTAGAGGCCGGTCCCGTGGCCGGGGTAGCGGGCCGGGTCGTAGGCGGCTTGGGTGCGGTCGTCGCGGAAGCCGCCGGCGGTCAGGAAGCTGTCCGGGATCCAGGAAATGCCTTCGAAGCCCCCGTTGTCGTCGACGGCGGGCAAGTCGTCGGTGAGGTCCCATTCGGCGGCGGCGTCGAGGGCGCCGGAGGTCGATCCCGGGGCGTACCGCAGGACTTTCAGCAGGCTGCCGTCGCCGTCGTTGTCGCGCTCGGTGGCGACGAGCACGCCGTCGGGTGTGCGGACGACCCCTTCGGCGTCCGGGTCGCCTTCGCCGTTCCGGTAGCGCAGCGGCCAGTTGCCGGCGGGCCGCCAGCCGCTGCCGTCGCGGACGAGCCGGTAGAGGGTGCCCGGGCCGTTCTTGACCGCCCACAGCACGTCGGGGCCGTCGAAGGAGAGCCCGCTGACGTTGTCGCCGAGCACCCCGGCGGGATCGGCGACCGCGACGGCCGGATCACCGGGCCATTTCTGCGTGGTGGCGGCTTCCGCGCTGCCGACGGGCAGGGCGAGAAGGACAGCGGTGAGGCAGAGGAGGGAACGCACGTCGTGCTCCTGTGGGTCGAAGGGGCAACGCGGCGTTGCTTCGGACTGTACCGAGCCGATCACCCGGCGGGCAACCTGGTCTCGCACCGCACTTGCGGCGCGGCCTCGGTCCCGGCGGCCACGCAGTCGACGACCCGGCCGGGGGCGGGCACGGGGTAGCTGAAGACGATCGCGCCGTCGCCGTCCGTCCCGGCCGAGAACTTGACCACCGTGTGCCGGCGGGTTCCGTTGCCGTGCAACGTCTTCGAGTAGTACGTGGTGTGCGGCCCGATCGCCGTGCTCGTGCCTTCGCCGTCGTCGTCGAGTTCGTGGACGGTGAGCACGTAATCCCCGGTGGTGTACTTGCCTTCGCCGGGGTGACCGGCGTCGGCGGGGGTCGCGCCGGTGACCTCGGGCGAGACGGGATCGGCGGCGGTGGCCATCACGGTGGCCCCGACGGCCACCACCGCCACCCCGGCCACGGCCGCGGCGATGACGACCCGCTTGGCGGTGAACTCCATGGTCCCTCCTCCCACCCGGTGATCAAGCTAGGGCGGGGAAGGGCCTGGTCACCTCGGCCGAAGGGGCGGTTCCGGGGCTGCTGCCTCGTCCTTTCGGCCGATGCCCGGCGGTGCGTCGCGTCGGCCGGTCAGGCTCCGCGGCACCCGGCCGGCCTGAGCGCGGTCACGCCCGCGCCCGCCGCCACACCGCCAGCGCCGTTGCGGCCAACGCGCCTCCCGCGGCCGCGACCACGCCGTGGTGCCGGCTCGCCCACAGCTGCGCACTCCGCGCTGTCGCCTGCTCGTCGAACCGGCCGTGCGCCCCGAAATCCCGCTCGCGGTCCGCCGGTGACCACAGGTTCTCCGGCTGGTCCGGCGGTTTCTTCGTGCCGGTCTGCTGGGATCGGTAGCCGGTCCGGGCGAGGTACCGGTCGAGGACACCCGGCGCGACGGCGTTCGCGAGCAACGTCCCGACCGTGCTCCCGCCGACCCAGTACTCCCGGCGGCGCGGGTGGCCCGCCGCGTGCACGACGGCCCGAGCCGCCACCTCCGGCTGGTAGATCGGCGGCACCGGCTGGGCCTGGTCCGGCAGCTTCGACCGGACCCACGAGAACTGCGGCGTGTTCATCGCCGGCATCTGCACCATCGTCGTGCGGACGTGGCTGCGCTCGTGCAGGAGCTCGCAGCGCAGGGCCTCGTTGAAGCCCTGGATCGCGTGCTTCGCGCCGCAATAGGCGCTCTGCAACGGGATTCCGCGGTACGCCAGCGCCGAACCGACCTGCACGATCGTGCCGCGGTCGCGCGGCTTCATCCGGCGCAGCGCCGCCATCGTGCCGTGGACGTACCCGAGGTAGCTCACCTCGGTGACGCGGCGGAACTCGTCCGGCTCGATCTCGGTGAAGGGCGCGAACACCGACGTGAAGGCCACGTTCACCCACACGTCGATCGGGCCGAGTTCCGCCTCGGTCCGGGCGGCGGCGGCCTCGACCTGGTCGAAGTCGGCGACGTCGGTGGGAATGGCCAGGGCCGTCCCGCCGAGGCGGGTGACGTCCTCCGCCGCCGCTTCGAGCCCTTCCTTCCCGCGGGCCAGCAGCGCCACCCGGTCCTGGCGGGCGCCGAACGCCCGCGCGACGGCGCGGCCGATGCCCCCGCTGGCCCCGGTCACCACGACGACCTGACTCATGATTACCTCCGCTTCCCCGGGCGGGCCGTGCGGCACCATGCCGCCGCGCCCACCGCGCTCACCAGCGCTGCACCCCGCCACCGCGGGGTCACCGCCGCCAGGCCGAGCATGCTCACGCCGTGCGCCACGTCGATCGTCCAGCCCCGGCGGGCGACCAGGCCGTCCGGCCGCCGCAGGACGGCCGCCGCCTGGACCAGGTGACGGATTCCCAGCGCCAGTGCCACCTTCCGCGGGACCGGCAGGGAGCGCGACAGCACCACGAGCCCGGCGCCCCACACCGCCCGCGCCACCGCACCACCGCGGCACCCGCCGATCCTCGTCACCGGTTCTTCCCGGGCAGGAACTCCTGCAGCTTCGTCTTCACGCCCTGTGCGACGAGGTGGAACGCGTCCGGGTCGCCCTTGAGCACGGCCTGGGCGGCCGACTTCACCTGCTCGAACGTGGCGTGCGGCGGGATCGGCGGCACGTCCGGGTCGCAGCGGACGTCCAGCACCGCCGGCTTGCGCGCGGTGAGCACCGTGTCCCAGGCCGAGGCCAGCTGGTCCGGCTTGTCGACCGTCACGGCCGCGAGGCCCAGCGACAGGGCGAAACCGGCGTAGTCCACGTCCGGCAGCGTCTGGGATTCCTCGAACTTCGGGGCGCCGCCCATCGCGCGCAGCTCCCACGTCACCTGGTTGAGGTCGTTGTTGTGGAAGACGCAGACCACGCACCGCGAGTCGCTCCACAGGTGCTGGTAGCGGGCGATGGTGATCAGCTCGGCGAGGCCGTTCATCTGCATGGCGCCGTCGCCGACGAGGGCGATCACCGGCCGGTCCGGGTGGGCGAACTTGGCGCCGATCGCGTACGGCACGCCCGGGCCCATCGTGGCCAGCGTGCCGGACAGCGACCCGCGGATCTCGCCGCGGATGCGCAGGTTGCGGGCGTACCAGTTGGTCGAGGAACCGGAGTCCGCGGTGACGATGGCGTCCTCCGGGATCCGCTTCGACAGCTCCGACACGATCGCCATCGGGTTCACCGGCTGCGCGTCGACCGCCGCTTCCTTCTCGACGGTGTCCCACCAGGAGGCGACGTTCTTCTCGATCGTCTCCCGCCAGGACCGGTCCGGCTTGCTCGCCAGCTTCGGCAGCAGCGCACGCAGCGTGGCCGCGCTGTCCCCGACCAGGTTGACCTCGGTCGGGTAGCGCATCCCGATGAGCCGGCCGTCGAGGTCGATCTGCACCGCGCGGGCCTGGCCGAAGTCCGGCAGGAACTGGCTGTACGGGAAGTTCGAGCCGACGATCAGCAGTGTGTCGCAGTCGCGCATCAGCTCGTAGCTCGGCCGGGTGCCGAGCAACCCGATCGAGCCGGTCACCCACGGCAGGTCGTCGGGCAGCACGTCCTTGCCCAGCAACGCCTTCGCCACGCCGGCACCGGTGACTTCGGCGACCTGGCGGACCTCCTCGGCCGCCCCGCGCGCGCCCTGCCCGACCAGGATGGCGACCTTTTCACCCGCGTTGAGCACCTCGGCCGCCGCGTCGATCTCCGCCTCGGACGGCACCGGACGGGACCACGCCGTGCCCGGCGGGCTGGACGGCACTTGCTTGAACGCGTGCTGCGGCGGCGAGTACGGCTCCTCCTGCAGGTCGGCGGGGATGATCAGGGCGGTCGGGCAGCGCGACGCCTCGGCGATCCGGATCGCCCGGTCCAGCGCGTTCGGCAGCTGCTCGGCGACGTTGACCTCGACGAGGTATTCGCTCGCGACGTCCTTGTAGAGCGCCTGCAGGTCGACTTCCTGCTGGTAGCTGCCGCCCATCGCGCTGCGCGCGGTCTGGCCGACGATCGCCACCACCGGCACGTGGTCGAGCTTGGCGTCGTAGAGGCCGTTGAGCAGGTGGATCGCGCCCGGGCCGGAGGTGGCCATGCAGACCCCGACCTTGCCGCTGAACTTCGCGTAGCCGACCGCGGCGAAGGCCGCCATCTCCTCGTGCCGGGTCTGCACGAAGCGGGGCTGGTTGTCCGCCTTGCCGAACGAGGCGACGAGGCCGTTGATCCCGTCGCCGGGGTAGGCGAAGACCTGGTCCACGCCCCACTCGCGCAGGCGCTGGAGCAGGTGGTCACCGACTGTCTGGCTCATGAGTACTCCCTTGGGCGTGCGGTGCGGCTTCGGTGAGCGCCTCGTGCACCCGGCGGGCCACCACGGCGGGCCGGGGCCGCGCCGGCTCGGGCCACCGGGCCAGCACCGCGGGCGGTTCCGCGCAGTCCGGCTCCACGGCCAGGCACCACCCGCGGCCGTCGGTCCACGACAGCATGAGGAAGCGGCCCGCGTGCCGGGCGGCGAGGGCGATGTAGGCGGTCGAGGGACTGCCGCACTCGCTCCAGGACGCGGCCGGCTCGACCCGCAGCAGCTCGGCGACGGTCTCGACGTAGTCGCGCAGGGCCGACGCCTCGACGTGCCCGGGTTCCGGTTTCACCGGCGCGGACGCCTCCTTCCGTGGTCGCTCACGAAGGCGCGTACCCGCTTTCCTCGTCGATCATGCTTGCCGAGCCGGTTCCGGCGAGCGTCGACGAGGAGGTGGCGCGGTGAAGCTGGGCCTGCTGCCGGCGGACCTGCGCCCCCTTCACCGCCGCGCGGCGGGGCGTCGCTCGACCAGGGCGCACAGGCGGCGAAGGAGACCGAGCCGGCCCGCGGACGCTGCGGCAGCTGAAGTGGACGAACGCGACGCCCAAGGTGCTCTCGCCGCAGATCCTGACCGGCTAGGTCGGCCGCGGGGCGCCCGGGTACCGCGTGATCATGCGCCAGGCCGACCGGCGAGGAGCGCTCCGCCTGCCCGCAGGGCCCGCCCTCCCTGGGGGACCGTCCCCGCTCCAGCGTATCGACCCGCCCCGACGAAAATTCCCCCGAAACAACCGCTCGCCCCGGCCTGTCCACAACCCGGCCGAGATGGGGACAACCGGCGATAGCTCCTCAGGCACCCCCTTGCGGCTCCCGGTGGTGGCGCTCGGCGACCTGCTGCAGGAAAGTCAGCGGGTCCTCGCCGAGGCGGGTGCGGGTCCGGTGGCGGACCACCGCCGTCACCACGGCCGCCGCCACCGCCCAGGCGGCGACGACCAGCACCACCGCCGGGGCCGGCAGCACCCGGCTCAGCAACGCGAGGTTCACCGTCGCCGCCAGGGCCGCCACCCGGGCCAGTGTGAAGTACCAGTGCCGGGACCCGGTCGCGAAGACGCGCGTCCCGGCCAGGTAGATCGCCAGGCCCGCCGTCGTGAACCAGGTCGCCGTGGGCGGTGGGGACTCGTGCAGGGACAGGTTCACCCCGGCCGCCATCAGCAGCAACGCGAAGGCCGGCGGCAGGTGCCCGCCCGCGTACAGCGAATACGCCAACGCCGGGTTGCCGCCCGAAAAGCCGAGCATGCGCTCGTAGATCTCCACCGCGGAGGAGAAGTACACCCACCACAGTGCCCCCGCCAGGACGAGCCCGCCGGCCAGGGCCAGCCAGTACCCCAGGTCGTCGGCCGGCCGTTCGAGCGCCGCCGTGCCGACCGTGATCACCAGCTCGCCGAGCAGCAGGATCATGAACAGCCCGAACCGTTCGGCGAGGTGCGCCGAGTCGATCGCCAGGTTCGGGTCGCGCGGCGGGGAGAGCAAGGTCCGCCACCGCGCCGCCCGGGTGGGCCGTTCACCGCGGTGCCGTTCGCGGCGGCGGTCGTCGAGCAGGAGGAACCCGGCCTCCTGCACCAGCGCGAACGCCCACAGCAGCAGCCCGTAGCGCGGCAGCACCGCCGACACGCCGAACAGGACGGCCGAGAACGCGTAGCCCCAGCTGAACCGCTGCTGGCCGCGCGAGTCGCGGGGCCAGCGGTGGGCCGCCGCCAGGACGAGCCGGACGCCGGCCATCGCCGCGGCGAAGATCTCTGCGTGCCCCTCGAAGACGTGGTGCGCCTGCGTCGCGGCGATCCCGCAGGGGATCGTGCCGGCGAGCACGAACAGCCGGTCGGCGACCCGGCTGTCGTCGCCGCGGCGGTTGTACAGGACGGCGAAGCCGATCCACGTCCACCAGAGCGTCGCGAACAACCCGAGCGCCGCGGCGGCGCGCGCCCAGTGCGGGTCCGCGACGACGCCGTGCGCCACCTGTCCCACCGCGAAAACGAAGACGAGGTCGAAGTACAGCTCGACCCACCCGACCCGCTTGCCGCCCCGTTCGTCCACTTCGGTCACGGCGGCGATTCTGCCGGGTGCCGGGCCGTGAGTTCCACCCGGGCACTCGCGGGAATTAATAACCCACTGTTCGAACGGCGGCCGAATTCGTCCCGGTGACTGCTGAGGGTAATTCTGCCGACAGTGCGCAGGAGAATTCCGGCTACCCCCAAGTAGCCGCCGGAGCTGCGGCAACACCCTTGAACGGTGTGCAACCAGCGACCGCGGGAACACTATGTGTGAACTGCGGGAGCGCTTTCGAAATAATTTCACCCTCGCGTTCCGAAACGCCGCTGTGCAGGGTTGACAAGCACGCAGGGGGTGATGTTCTCTGCTGTTCGGTTCGATCAACGCCACGTCGTGCCCGGTCCGGGAGCCGGGCATCCGGTTCTCCTCCGGCGTCCGTGATCGGCACTGGGGCCCTCGTCCTGACCGAGTTCTGTCCGAGTTCGACGTCAGCCGTCCGCGCGGCTGGGAATCGAGCGATTCCGCCATGCACGAAAGCAGAGCCACGCCCCGCCGCCCGGCGGACGCCGCGTGGTGGCCGGCGCACTGGAGCGTCCGCACCAAGATCAGCGTCGTCCTGCTGCTGCCGGTCCTGGTCGCGGTGGCGCTCGCGGAAATCCGGATCCAGGGCGAACTCGACCGGGCCACCGCGCTCAGCGCGGCCCGCGACCGGCTGCCGGTGCTGCACGACACGATCGACCTCACCGCGTCGCTGGGCGAGGAAATGGTCGCCGCGGTCGCCGTCCCGGCCGGGGCGCCGGACACGTTGACCGCGGCCGTCGACGCGAAGGTGGCGGCGGTCCAGCGCGACACCGGTTTCGCGCCGCTGCCCGGCGACACCGGCCGGGCGCTCAACACCGCGCTGGGCAAGCTCGCCGGGATCCGCGCCGCCGGGGCCGGCGGGGGCGACGTCCGCACGAAGGCCGCCGGCTACAACGACATCATCAGCACCCTCGGCGACCTCGTGCCCGCGATCGTCTCCGCCGACGCCGGCAACGCCGAGACCACGCGGCTGCTGGTGCACCTGCGCGGCGAGCTGGCCACCGAGGAGACCTACCGGCGGGCCGCGCAGGCCAGCCCCGACGACGCGTCGCTGCGCCCGGCCGTCATCCAGACCACCGCCGAGCAGGAAGTCCTCGCCGAGCAGGTGGAACACCAGCTGACCGGCGGCCCGCTGGCCCGGTTCACCGCGGCGGCCGAGGGCGCCGAAGGCCGGCTCGACGCCCTGCAGGAGTCGGGCGGTGGCCGCCCGCTCGCGGCGTTGCTGCCCTCGATCACCGCCGAGACGACCGGCGTGACGGCCGTGCTCGGGGAGGTTTCGGCGAAGCTGGCGGACGACGTTTCGGCCGCGGCCGACCGCGCCCGGTCCGACTCGCTGCGCGACACCGCGCTGGTCCTCGGCGCGCTGCTCGGTGCGCTCGCGATCGCGCTGCTGGTGGTGCGGTCGCTGGTCACCCCGGTGCGCCGGCTGCGCGCGGAGGCCCTGCGCGCGGCGAACGAGCAGCTGCCGTCGACCGTCCGGCAGATCCGCGAAGGCCACGACGTCGATTGGCGGGCGGTGCCCGGCTCCGGCGTGCGGACCGACGAGGAGATCGGCCAGCTGGCGCGCGCGTTCGACGACATGCACCGCCAGGCGGTGCGGCTGGCCGTGGAGCAGGCCGAGCTGCGCAAGCAGGTCAGCGAGATGTTCATGACGCTGTCGCGGCGGAGCCAGTCGCTGGTCGAGCAGCAGCTGTCGATCATCGAGGACCTCGAGGCGGGGGAGCAGAACCCGCGCCGGCTCGACGAGCTGTTCCGCATCGACCACATCGCGACCCGGCTGCGCCGCAACGGCGAGAACCTGCACGTCCTGGCGGGCGGCCGCCCGGTCCGCCACGGCCGCGAACCGGTGCCGACGCGCGACCTGCTGCGCGCGGCGACGTCGGAGGTCAAGGACTACCGGCGGGTGGCGCTGGGCAACGCCCCGCGCAGCTCGGTGCAGCCGGAGGCGGCCGCGGATGTGGTGCACATCCTGGCGGAGCTGCTGGAGAACGCGACCCGGTTCTCCCCGCCGGAGCAGAAGGTGGCGCTGACGGCCGACCGCGGCGCCGACGGCGGCCTGCTCATCGAGGTGGTCGACCAGGGCCTCGGCATGACCCCGCAGGAGCTGGCCACGGTGAACGACCGCCTGGCGGCGGCCGGCACGGTCGGCCCGGAGACGACCCGCCGGATGGGGCTGTTCGTGGTCGGCAGGCTCGCGGCCCTGCACGGGGTGACGGTCCGGTTGCGCGCCACGGGAACGGCGGCCCGCCACGCGGGGGTGACGGCGAGCGTCCACGTCCCGGGCGCCCTGGTGATCGCGGACCTGGCCCGCCCGATCGGCGCGGGCCGCCTGACCCCGGCGGCGGCGCGCGCGGCCCAGCGCCCACCGGAGGTGCCGGCACAGGCATCGACGCCGATCTTCGAGCAGGTGGTGACGAGCTGGTTCACCGAGCCGGCGGCCAAACCGGCGGTGCGGCGCAACGGAACGACGGTGAAGTGGCCGGCGGTGGGGCACGGGCCTTCGGGCGAGCTGCCGCGGTACGCCGGGGTGGACCGCACGGACAGCCCCACTGTGGACCGCGGGCCTTCGGGTCACGCCGGAGCTGCCGGCACCGAGAGCCCGGCGGAATCTCCGGGCGGGGCGGGCCGGTCGGTTGCGGCGCACCGGGCCGAGGAGGCCGAGCCGTCGGAAGCGGGGTGGTCCGGTCAGCTCGAGACTCCCGCGGCACACCGAGCCCCCGAGGCGGGGGACTCCGCGACGCAGGAAGAAGCCGGGCAGGTGGCGAGGATCGAAGCGGCCCCTGCGCCGGCCGCCGGGCCCTCTGCGGCAGAACCGGCCGAAACCGCGGCCCGCCCCGACCCGACCGCGTCCCCGGCCTCCGCCGAAACCGCGAACAACCCCGACCGACCGGCGCCCACCCGGTCCGAACCGGTGGCCGTCGGCGACTGGGACACCCCCGCCGACCGGACCCGGCGGGCCGCCGAAAGCGCTCTCGAGCCCGCCCCCGCCCAGCGGCTCACCGATGCCGGGCTGCCCACGCGGCGGCCCGGGGCGCAGCTCGCCCCCGGTGCCGTCGTCCCCCGCGTCCGGGAACAGACCGGCGGCAGCTTCCGCGACGCCGCCGCCGTGCGCAGCAGTCTCTCGCGGCACTACCAGGGCATGCGCGCCGCCCGCCTGGAAACCGCCGCGCGCGCCGAACAACCCCGGAAGGACGAAGTGGACCCGCGATGACGGAACTGCACCACCGGCGCGCCGCCGGCGAACAGGCGGCTCGCCCCTTCAGCGCGATGCCGCCCGCACCACCGGAACGGTCCGCGACGCTGAACTGGCTGGTCAACGGGTTCGTCCAGGACGTCTCGGGAGTCGCGCACGCCGTGCTCGTCTCCGCCGACGGCCTGCTCGTCGCCGCCGACGAGGCATTGCCGCGGGAACGGGCCGACCAGCTCGCCGCCATCGCCGCCGGCCTGTCCAGCCTGTCGCTGGGCACCGCGGAGCTGTTCACCGCCGGGCGGGTGGTGCAGTCGGTGATCGAGATGGAGCAGGGGTTCCTGCTGCTGATGAGCGTCGGGGACGGCTCGAACCTCGTCGTGCTCGCTTCCACCGGCTGCGACATCGGGCTGGTCGGCTACGAGATGACGATGCTGGTCGAGCGGGTCGGGCAGAAGGTCGACGTGCCCGCGCGCGAGATGCCGGTGGCCCAGGACCACCGGTGATCGACGACGCGCGCGGGGACGAGCCGCGCCGCAGCGCGGCGCTGGCCCGCCCCTACGCGTGGACCGAAGGCCGGACGGCCCCGGCGGTCGAGATCGCCGTCGAAGCACTGGTCGAGACCACCGCCGACGGCCGGGCGGAAGCCGCCTACCAGACGTCGAGCGCGCTGGCCGAGGTGCTCGAGCTGTGCGTCCGGCCGCGGTCGCTGATGGAGATCGCCGCGCTGCTGGCGCTGCCGCTCGGCGTGGTCCGCGTGCTCGTCTCGGACCTGATGCAGGACAACCTGGTGATCGTCCGCGACACGCTGTCGGACACGGCCACCTGGGACGAGCGCCACGACCTGATGGAACGCGTGCTGCACGGGCTGCGCGACCTGTAGAGAGGACTTCGCCATGGAGCATTTCGCGCTGGGGCACTGGCTGCTGGTGCTCGCGTACCTGACGTCGGTGGTCGGCTGCGCGCTCGGCCTGGCGTGCGCGGTCCAGGCCCGCCACGCCGCCGATCCCCGCCACCGCGTGCGCTGGCTCGTGCTGGCCGCGATCTCGATCGGCGGCGTCGGCATCTGGCTGATGCACTTCGTGGCGATGCTCGGCTTCAGCACCCCGGGCATGCCGGTCCGCTACGACATCTTCCGCACGGTCCTCTCGGCGATCCTCTCGGTGACGGCGGTGTTCGCGGGCCTGCTGGTGGTGGGCGGCCGCGCGAAGTTCGGCTGGTGGCGCCTCGCCGTCGGTGGCGTCATCACCGGCCTGGCGGTCAACCTCATGCACTACACCGGGATGTCGGCCCTGCGGGTGAAGGGCGACTTCGGCTACGACGGCGGCCTGGTGGCGCTCTCGGTGGTGATCGCGGTGGTGGCGGCGACGGCGGCCCTGTGGTTCGCGGTCTTCCTCGACCGCCTCTCACTGCGGCTGCTGGCCGGTTTCGTGATGGGCGCCGCGGTGACGGGCATGCACTACACGGGCATGGCGGCGGTCCGGATGAACATGGACATGAACGCCCCGGACCCGGCCGGCGTCGAGGTGTTCTCCTTCCTGTTCCCGGTGTTCGTGCTGGCGGCGATCGCGATGGCCGTGCCGCTGTGCGCGGTCCTGATGGCCCCGGCGGTCTCGCCGCAGGCCGCCGAGCCCGTCGCGGAAGACGCCGTCACGGTGTGAGCCGGGCCCACGGGAGGGATCCCGCGGGCCCGGCTGTCTCACCTCCTCAGACGCTGCACAGCAGCGAACACGCCTTGGCCGACGACCAGTCCGTTGTGGACGGAGGGGTTCCCGGCGGCACGTTCACCGGCACGTAGGTGACCTTCGCCTTGTTGGTGATGGGGAACAGGTTCAGCAGGGCGTAGGTCGCGCAGTACACCTGCTTCACCTGGCCCGCCGCCAGCGTGAACGGGCCCGTCTGGCACGTCGGCTCCACGGTGTCCACGACCTGCGCGGACGTGATCCCGACCGGACCCTGGTTCGTCACCGTGATCCGCCAGTACGCCGACGCCGCCAGCACGCCGAGCAGACCCACCGGGGCTTGCTTCGCCCACGGACCGGCGCCGCCCGGACCGCAGTCGGCCGGGTGGACCGCCGTGCAGATCTCCTTCTCCACGCTCACCTTCGGCGTGCAGGACGCGCCCGGGGCGACCGGGAGCGTCACCGTGTTGGACGTGAACGACCCCGTCGAGTCCGTGCCCGTCGCCGTGTTCGCCACCGACGTCACCGCGCAGTCCGGCGAGATCGTCGTGCGGAAGCACAGCTGGGGCGCGTCGCCCGCGAAGTCGACCACCAGCGAGCCGCTGAAGCCCGCCGCGCTGCGCAGGACCAGCGTCGTCGTCACCGTGATCGACGGGTGCGCCGCCACGGAGACGCCGGTCAGGTCGACCGAGCCGTCCGGGGCGAAGCCCGGCGTGGGCACCACGGCGCCATCGGAGTCGACGACCGTCACCCGCGAAGCCGCGAAGTCCACGTTCGCCGGGTCGACGCCCGTCAGCCGCGCGGACGTGTAGCCCTGGACGTGACTTCCGCCGTCGCAGTAGAAGTCACCCGGACGCAGGGTCACCTGCCCGCCGGAGCGGACACACGGCGTGGCCCCGGTGGCCGGGTCCATCGAGAACAGCACGCCCGCGTCGCCGAGGCCGATCAGGCAGCCCGACGGCGGGTCGTAGGCGTACCCGTAGTCCCGCGTGGCGCCGCCGTTCACCGACGGGTGGGTGATCCGCGCCGGCAGCCCAGCGCACGCCGTCCCGGTCGTCCAGTCGTGGCAGACCGCGGCACCCGCGATCCCGCCGTTCCAGACGGGGAGGTAGCTGCGCACGTGGCCGCCCGGGTCGGTGACGACCTCCGGGTTGAACACGTAGGTCCCGTTCGGCAGCGCGGCCGCGCCCGGCGGTGCGGCCGAGGCCGAGCCGTCGAGGGCGAAGCACGCCGTGGTGTTCGTCCCGCCCGTCGTCGACGAGCACACCCCGACCGGGGTGCCGGCCGTGCTGAACGCCGTGTAGGCGTTGAAGGTGAAGTTGCCCGCCGGTCCCGTCGTCCGCCAGGACGCCCAGCCGGCGCAGGCCGTGGCCGTCGCCGGGTCGAAGCAGCCGAGCGAGGGCTGCTGCGCGGTGCTCGGGTTCGACGACGACGCGAACACCTTGCCCGCGACCACGTCCACGGCGCCGTAGATGTAGGCGTTGCCGCTGATCGCCGGGGCGATCGGGGCGTACGGCTGGCCGCCGCAGGCGCTCTGCGTGGCGATGGTCCAGCAGACGACCGCGCCGCTGCTGATCAGGCCGTAGAGGTTGCCGCCGGTCTCGACGAGCCCGGTGATGCTGTTCACCGCGGGGGAGCCGCCGGTGGCGGCCAGCGGCCAGTACCCGCAGTTGGCCGCGGCGGCCAGGTCGAGGCAGCCGACGCCGACGGACGCCGCCGTGACGGCCGGGTAGTAGACCTTCGCGGGCGCGGCGGGGTCGCGCACGTACTGCTCGACCATCGTGGTCGCGATGTCGCCGGTCGCCCCGGTGCCGAGCGGACCGGGCGCGGTGTTGAGCGGCTTCGGCCACGGGCCGCCCGGGCAGCGGGCCCCGGAGGCGAGGTCGGTGCAGACCACCTTCGGCGAAGCGGCCGCCAGGTGGTGGTAGATGTTCCAGGCCTGCAGCGCCCCGCCCGGCGTCCGGTACAGGATCGGGGAGAAGCCGTCACCGCCGGTCGCGGTCGTGACCGCCTGCACGGGCGGGGTGAGCGCGCCGGACAGCTGCGTCGCGTCGGGGCCGGCGCCGGGGTTGGTCGCGCGGACGGCGGTGACCCCGGACGCCGGTTCGGTGCCGGCGAAGGTGCTGCCGTCGGTCGACCACTCCGGCGTCCAGCCGGGCGGTACGTGCAGGGAACCGGACTGGTAGGACTGCCCGGCGCCGACGGCGTCGGTGATGGTGGCGGCGCCGGTCGTGGTCGCGTGGTCTTCGTAGCCGACGACCCACTTCGCGGTCGCCCCGTGGTCGGCGGGGGACCCGGTGCCCTGCACGGACTTCGTCAGTGCCGAGACCGGCGGCGCGGGATCGGCGGCCGCGGGCAACGGCACGGCGGCGGCCGAGGCGAGTACCAGGGCCAGGAGCGCTCCCGGCATGCGTCTTCGCATGAATGGTCCTCGATTCTTTCGAAGGAAAAGCACGGGAATCGTTTTCCCGGCCGAAGGAAAATCCTATGCCGCACCGGCAGTGCGTTGAAGTGCTCTCACCCGGGCGCGGAAAAGGCGATGCGATCAGCGCAATTAGTCGGGGCTGCGGCTCTGTCCGAACCAAGTTTGACGAGGGGTGATCCCGGTTTTCGTCACCCGGATGCCGTGCGGTCGTCACTCGATCGGGTAACGGGTGGTCGCCGGATCGAGACTATTTCCCGGTCGGTGAAGATCTGTTTCCTGACCCCGGTCAGCCGGATTCGGCGTCGAAGCGGAGTTGCGACGTGATGCGGTAGCGGTCGCCCCGGTAGACCGAGCGGGTCAGTTCCACGGCCCGGCCGGTCGTGTCGCGGGTCAGCCGCTCGATGTGCAGGATCGGGGCGTACACGGCGATTTCGAGCAGCTCGGCCTGCTCCGGGTTGGTGACCGCGGGCTCGATCGTCTGCACCGCGTCCTGCACGGTGATGCCGAACCGCTCCCGCAGCAGCCGGTAGAAGTTGCCGGTTTCGAGGTCCGCCGGGCGCAGGCCGGGGACCAGGGACGCGGGCAGCGTCAGGTGCTCGATCGCGATCGGTTCGTCGTCGACGTGCCGGACCCGGGTCACGCGCAGCACCGGCGTCCGGGGCTCCAGCTCCAGCTCCCCGGCGAGCGCCCGCGGGGCCGGGGACACCGCGAAGGCGACCACGCGGCTGGTCCAGTGGCCGTCCGCGGGCGGCACGGCGAGCCCGGTCGCGAGTTCCTGGGTGACCTTCTGCGGGCTGGTGAACGTGCCGCGGCCGCGCTGGCGCACCAGCAGCCCGGTGCGGGTGAGCTCGTCGATGGCCGCGCGGACGGTCGGGCGCGAGACCCCCAGCTCGGCGGCCAGGTCCCGTTCGGAGGCGAGCCCGGTGCCGGGGCCGGCGTTCTCGATCACCTTGAGCAGGTGCCGCCGGACGCGGTCGCGCTTCACGGTGGGCGGCCGGTCCGCGGGCTCACCGGCGGGGTTCCGCGCGTTCCGGGCGGCGGAATCGCCGATGGGGGTCGAGGCCACGGGCGACCCGGCTTCTTTCCGGGGATTCCGGACTGCGGACGCGGCCCCGGGTGGCCCGGCTTCCATCCAGCGGTTGCGGGTGGCGGAGCCCCCGGTGTGGGGCGAAGCCCCCGATGTCCCAGCGGTCAAGGCACCGTCTTCCCGGGTACTCCGAGCGCGCCGGCGAACCGGACGCGCTCCTTCGGCAGGGCACCCAGCGCCCGCAGCCGGCCGAGGTGGCCGGTCAGGCGCCGGTGGAAGTCAGCATAACCGCGGCCGGGCGGCGACCACGCCCGCTCGGCCAGCGCGCACAGCCGGGGGAACGCCAGGTGCCGCACGTGCTCCGGGGTCGGTGCGTGCTCGGTCCACAGCTGGGCCTGCGTGCCCAGCACCCCCGGCCTCGTCCCGTCGCTGACCGGCAGCCCGCCGTCCAGGGGGTCGAAGCGGTAGACGTCCTCGAGCGTCGTCACCGGTCCGCGCGGGGGCTCGCCGGGCTCCTCGCTCTGCCGGTAGTCGAAGTACGTCGACGTGTGCGGGGCCATGACGACCTGGTGGCCGCGGGCGACGGCGATGGCGCCGTGGGCCGCGTCGCGCCAGGCCGTCACGACCAGCTCCGCCGGCAGCCGTCCTGCGGCGTGGCCGGTCTCGTCCCAGCACACCGCCTTGCGCCCCAGGTCCGCGACGATGCCGTGCAGCCGGCCGAGGAACCAGGGGTGGAGCTCGGCCGGGCGCACCCCGAGCCGGGCGGCGGTGGCCTGCGCGTCCGGGCTGGTCTCCCACTGCGTCGTCGGGCACTCGTCGCCGCCGATGTGCAGGTGGGGCGCCGGGAACACCGAGGCCACCTGCGCCAGCACGTCCCGGCAGAAGGCGAAGACGCCGTCGTGGACACCGAGGATGTCCGGGCTGATGCCCCACTCCGTCCACACCGGCAGCGGCACCGAAGGCCGGTTGCCCAGCGCCGGGTAGGCGGCCAGCGCCGCGCGCACGTGTCCCGGCAGGTCGATCTCCGGCACGATCCGGACCCCGCGCTCGGCGGCGAAGGCGACCAGCCCGCGCAGCTCCCGCCGGGTGTAGAAGCCGCCGTGCGGCACGCCGTCGAAGACGCCGCTGCCGGCGGGCCCGACCATCGACTCCGCGCGCCAGGCGCCGACCTCGGTGAGCCGGGGCCAGCCGCCGATCTCGATCCGCCAGCCCTGGTCGTCGGTCAGGTGCAGGTGCAGGACGTTGTACTTGTGCAGGGCCAGCAGGTCGACGAACTCGTAGAGGAACTCCAGCGGCATGAAGTGGCGGGCGACGTCGAGCAGCACGCCGCGCCAGGGCAGCCGGGGCGCGTCGCGGATGGTCAGGCACGGCAGCCGCGGGGACAGCTGGCGGATCGTCTGCACCCCGGCGAGCAGGCCCGCTTCCGTGGACGCGGTGAGCAGCGCCCGGTCGGGGGTGACCTGCAGGGTGTACTCCTCCGGCCCGAACCCCGGCCGCAGCGCGAGCCGGATGACCGGTCCGGTGTGGCCGAGCGGGAGGCCGGTGTACGCGGCGAGCAGCCGGGCCGGGCCGCGGGTGCCGGGGCCTGCAAGGATCCCGGTGGGCACGCACGAGCCGGCGTGGCGGGTCAGCCGCGCGGGACGGGGGATGAGCATCAGCCCTTCACCGCACCCGCGGTCATGCCCTCGACCAGGTGGCGCTGCACGAGCGCGAAGAAGACGACGACGGGCAGCGCGAACAGCGTCGACGCCGCGATCAGGCCGCCGTAGTCGGTGCCCGTGCTGGTGCTGAACGAGACCAGCCAGACCGGCAGCGTGTAGCCCGAGCTGTCCTTCATGATCACATAGGCGAACAGGAAGTCGTTCCACGCGGTGATGAAGGCGAACACGCTGGTCGCGATCAGCCCGGGCAGGACCAGCGGCAGCAGGACCGAGCGCATGACGCGTCCGCGGGTCGCGCCGTCGACCATCGCCGCCTCCTCCAGTTCGACGGGGATGCCGTGCAGGAAGCCCCGCAACGTCCAGATCGTGAACGGCAGCACCAGCGCCACGTAGGTCAGGACCAGCCCGAAGAGCGTGTCGAGCAGGTGCGCGCTCTTCAAGCCCAGGAACAGCGGGATGACCAGCGCGGGCACCGGCACCATCTGCAGCACCAGCACGCCGACCAGGAAGCTGCGGCGCCCGAAGAACCGGAAGCGCGTCAACGCCGTCGCGGCCAGGAAGGCGACCACGATGGACAGGACGACGACCGCGACGACGACCACGACGCTGTTGAGGAGGTCTTGCACGAACCCCGGCTTGGCCAGCGCGCCGGCGAAGTTGTCCAGTGTGACGTCGAAGGGCAGGAACTCCGGCGTCGGCTGGAGGATCCGGCCCGTCGGCTTGAACGCCGTGAGCACCATCCAGTAGACCGGGAAGATCCACACCAGGCAGAACACCGCGGCGGCGGCGTTGCGGCCGAACCGCCGGATCACAGGTCCTCCCCGGACCGCACGAGCCGCCGCACGTACACGGCGGTCAAGGCGGCGAGCAGCGCGACCGAGACGACGGCGATCGCCGCGCCCTGGCCGAAGTCGTTGCGGCTGAAGGCGCGGGTGAAGGTCCAGATGCCCAGCGTCGTCGTGCCGCCTGCCGGCCCGCCCTGGGTGAGGATCCAGATCTGGTTGAACACGGTGAAGTCCCAGATGACCGAGAGGATGGTGACCAGCCCGAGGATCGGCTGCAGGAAGGGCAGGGTGATGGTGCGGTGCACCCGCCACGGCCCGGCGCCGTCCAGCGCCGCGGCCTCGTAGTAGGACCGCGGGATCTGCGAGAGACCGGCGTACAGGGTGAGCGCGGCGAACGGCACCGACTGCCACACGACCAGCAGCCAGACGAGGGTGAACGCCGACGCCGGGCTCGTGGTCCAGTCGTGCTGGGCGAAGTCCCCGAAGCCCACGCGGGCCAGCAGCCAGTTCACCACGCCGTAGCCGGGCTGGAAGAGCCACTGCCAGACCAGGGTGGAGGCCACGTTCGGCAGCGCCCACGCCGCGATCAGGCACAGCGTCACTGCCGTGCGCATCCGGCGGCCCAGGCGGAGCAGCAGCAGGGCGACGCCGATGCCGATGACGAGCGTGCCGGTCACCAGGGCGGCGCAGAACCCGACGCTGCGGGCGAGGACCGGCAGCAGCTGGGGATCGCCGAGGACCGCGGCGTAGTTGTCCCCGCCGGCGAAGCCCGTCTTGCCGGTGAACAGCGACCGCAGGCCGTACTCCTGCAGCGAGATGACGACCAGCCGGACGAGCGGGTAGCCGAGCACCAGCCCGAGCAGGACGGTCGCGGGCAGGAGCAGGCCGTAGGGGAGCAGGGAACGGCGTCGCGTTCTTTCCCGGGTGCGCGGTTTTTCGAGCAGCACGGGGACTCCTTCGCGGAAGCAGGGGCGGGGTGGCCAGGCGGGGACGGCGGTCGGCCGGGCCACCCCGCCGGTCAGCGGGCGCCCAGTGCCTCGGTCAGGTGGGCGTCGAACTCCCGGGCCGCGTCGGCGATCGGACGGCGTCCGGTGGCGATGTCGGCGAAGAAGGTGTTGATGGACTTGTCGCTCTCGATGGTCGCCCAGCCGGGGGCGGCCGGGGTGGCGACGCTGGTCTTCGCCGCGGTGGCGAAGGCCGCGGTGACCGGCGGCAGCGCGGGCGTGATCCGGTCGATCAGCTCGGTGGAGATCGGCGTCCACCCGTCGATGCCGGCGATGGCGTCGCGCTGCACGGCCGGGTCCGTCGCCGCCTTGAGGTAGGCCAGCGCCAGGTCCTGGTTGCGGCTCTTGGCCGCCACGGCGAGGTCCGAGCCGCCGAGGAACACCGGTTGCGTCTTCCCGGGCGTGGCGCTCGGGAACGGGAACGTGCCCAGCCGGTCCTTCAGGTCCGGCTTGTTCTTGAGCACGGTGTTGACGCTCGTGTCGAGGATGGCCGACGCTCCGCCGGAGGAGAAGATCGCGGCCTGGTCGGGGGCCTTGGTGTCGACGTTGCGGGACGCGGGGGAGGAGTAGGCGTTCTGGAAGTCCTTCCAGGCCTGCAACCCCTTCAGCGCTTCGGGGCTTTCGAGGGCACCGGTCCACTTCCCGTCCCGCTGCGTGGCGAGCTGCCCGCCGGCGTCCCAGACGAACTGCAGCGCGCCGAACCAGTACCGGCCGGGGAAGTGGAAGACCGAGTAGTCCGGCGCCGGGTGCTTCGCCTTGACCTTGTCCAGGGCCGCGGTGAGTTCGGCGAAGGTCTTCGGCGGGGTGGTGACACCGGCGTCGGCCCACACCTGCTTGTCGTAGATCACCGCGCGGTTGCCCGCGAACAGCGGCGCAGCGTACAGCTGTCCGTCCACAGTGGCCGGTCCGGCCAGTCCGGGCAGCCAGGTCTGGCCCGCGGCGAGCTCGGCGCGGTGCGGGGTCAGGTCGGTCAGCGCGCCGTTGGCGGCGAACAGCGGGACGTTCGTGTTGCCGATCTCGATGACGTCCGGCGTGGTGTCCTGGGCCAGCGCGGTGCTGACCTTCGTGTTGATGTTGTCCCATTCCTGGATCTGCACGGTGACCTTCGCGCCGGTGGCCTTCTCGAACGCGGCGTTGATCGCCGTGGTGGCCTTGTCGCTGAGGTCACCGTTCATCAGCCAGACGGTGAGCGTGCCGCCGCGGGCGGCGGGGGCGGGCGTGTCGGTGCCGCAGGCGGTGGCGGTCACGGCGGCGACGGCCAGTGCGGCGGCGAGAGTGCTTCTGCGCATGGGGAACTCCCGGGTCAGCAGGGGCCGAGGTCGCGCCACTGGGCGGTGAGCCCGGGCTCGGAACCCTGGGTCCACCAGTTCGCCTGCCACAGGTGGGCGTTGTGCTTCACCCGCTGGCCCTCCAGGTACACCGTGCCCCAGTCCCATTCCGGTGCTGCGGAACAGTTCGCGGGCTGGGTCGGGGTGGTGGGCGTCGTCGGCGTGGTGGGCTTGGTGGTGGCGGTCGTCGGCGGCGGGGTGGTCGGGGTCGTGCAGCCGGTCACGGTGTCCACATGGGACGTTCCGGCCGAGCGGTACTGCCCGGCCTGCGCGACGGCGTCGGCCGGGGAGACGACCTGGTTGCCCGCGTAGTACGTCCAGTCGACCTGTTCGGTGTAGACGCTGTTGCCGCTCGTGTGCCCGGCGGTGTCGATGAACCACATGTTGTAGTTGATGGACATCGGCGTGCGCGGGTACACCGGGTTGCCTTGGGCGTCGGTGGTGTGGTCGGCGGTGAGCACGCCGTCGATGTAGTACTTCACGTGCCCGCCGGAGACCTGGGTGACGACGTCGTGCCAGCCGGCGAAGCTGCGGTTCTGCGCGGTGGACGTGCGCAGGCCGTCCCAGCTCGGGTTGTTCCAGTAGGTGTACCAGCTGGTCTGGTAGTCCGCTTGCGGGCCGCCCCAGCCGCCGTTGGGCAGGTACTCGGAAAAGTCGAGCTCGCTGTAGAGCGGGTCGCGGTCGTACCGCAGCGGCGAGATCGTGAAGTAGGTTTCGTTGACGTGGTCGCCGTCGGGGCCGCTGTCCGGCGCGTCGGTGAAGCGGACGCGGCTGGCGTACGTGCCTTCGAAGAAGCGCAGCTGGTTCTGGTAGAGCTCGGCATGCGTGGTGCCGGCGGCGCTGCCGTCGGTGGTCGCGGTGAGCTGCGCGACGCGTTCGCCGCCCACGGCCGGGAAGCTGATGTTGCCGGTCAGCCAACGGGCGCCGGGGACGCCGGGGCTGCCGACGTCGTTGCGGGTGGTCCACCCGGCGCTGCCGAAGGCGCTGTCTGTGGGCGAGGCGTAGTGGAAGTCGTCGAAGAGCACGCCGCAGCCGGCCGCCGCGGCCGCCGGGCTGGCGTCGGCTCCGGTGGAGAGGACGACGGCCGTCGCGGCCGCGGTCGCGATGCTCGTCAAGGCTGCTGTGGTGGTCCGGATGGACATGGGTCTCCTCCTGGGGATGCCGTCCGCGGGGAGCGCCGATTGGTCTAGACGAATCAGGTGGGCAGTACCTTCCTCCATGACCATTGGTAAAGTCAAGGAGGCGGCAGAACTTACCTTTGGTAATTTCGGGGTCGGCTCAGCCGACCCAGCCGCGGTAGGCGGGCAGGTCCACGTTGCCGCCGCAGATGATCGTCACCACGTGCCGTCCGGCGAACCGGTCGCGGTCCTCGAGGATCGCCGCGATGCCCAGCGCCGCCGACGGTTCCACCACCAGCCCGGCGTGTTCCAGCAGCAGCCGCATCCCGGCGATGATCGACGCCTCCGTGACCAGCACGGCGTCGTCCGCGACGAGGAGGAGGTCGGCCAGGACCTCCGGGATCGGACGGCGCCCGGCGACGCCGTCGGCGATCGTGTCCGTCGGGCCGGTGGTCACCACGCGCCGCGCGTGCCAGGAGCGCGTCATCGCCGGTGCGCCCGCCGGCTGGACGCAGACCACCTCGGTGCCGGGCGCCCGGGACCGCAGCACGTGGCCCACGCCGGTGGCCATGGCGCCGCCGCCGAGGGCGATCAGGACCGCGTCGAACGACGGCCCGGCGTCCACCAGTTCCAGGCCGATGGTCGCCGCGCCTTCGCACGTTTCGAGGTCCAGGCTGTCTTCGACCAGCCGGATGCCGTCGTGGCGGGCGATGGCCGCCGCGCGTTCGCGGGCCGGTTCGTGGTCGCCGTCCACCAGTTCCAGCCGGGCGCCCAGCGCGCGGATGCGCTCCAGCTTGGCCGCCGTCGCGTGCCGCGAAGCGACCACGGTGACGTCGAGCCCGCGGCCGCGTCCGGACCACGCGAGGGCTTGGCCGAGGTTGCCCGCGCTGGCGCACACCACCGCCCCGGTGAGGCCGCTCGCCACCACCTCGGTGCCGCGGCCCTTGAAGCTGCGCACCGGGTTCGCCGTCTCCAGCTTGATGCTCACCGCGCACCCGAGCACCGGCTCCAGTGCCTCGCAGCGGTAGAGCGGGGTGTCGAGGAAGACCGGGTCGATCACCCGGCGGGCGGCCTGGATCCGGGCGAGGTCGAGGCGCGTCTGCGGCACCCGCGGCAGCCTAGTGCGCTGGCTGGAACAGCTCCACGAGGTTTCCGGCGGGGTCGGCCAGCAGCACCTGCCGCCCGCCCGGGCCGGACACCGCCTCGCTGCGGAAGGCCACCCCGGCCTCGGTCAGCCGCGTGATCTCGGCGTCGAGGTCGGCGACGACGAGGTGGATGCGGTTGCGCCCGGCGGCGGCGGAACCGGCCGGGGTGGCGCGGGCGCCGGAGCTCGCCGGACCGGACAGCAGCAGGCGCAGCGGGCCGCGGGTGACGTCGGCGAACGCCGGTGCCGCGCTCATCCGGACCGTGAAGCCCAAGTGGGTCGTGTAGAAGGCGAGGGCGGCCTGGACGTCGTCGACGATGTACCGGACGCTGGCGTACTGCTCACTCATGACCGGGCCTCCTTGCCGGGTACCAGTTCCGGCAGCAGGTGCCGGATGCGCGTGTCGAGCTCCGAAGCCGTCGCGGCCATGGAGTCCGCTGTCGGGTCGGGGACGCTCCAGTGGCGGCGGCGCGGGTGGTGCGGGAACTCGGGGCAGATCTCACGGACCTTGTCGCACACCGTGATGACGTGGTCGAACCGCCGTCCGGCGACGCTGTCCAGGTGCCGCGGCCGCTGCCCCGTGACGTCGATGCCGAACTCGCCGGCCAGCACCCGGACCGCGCCGGGGTGCAGGGCGGCCTTCGGGTGGCTGCCCGCGCTCGCCACCGCCACCCGCCCGGCCGTTCTGCGGCGCAGCAGGGCTTCGGCGATCGGGGAGCGGGCGCTGTTGCCGGTGCAGAGGAACAGCACGGCGACCCGCCCGGGCGGCGGGGGTTCCGGGCGCAGGGCGGGGTGCAGGGCCGCGCCGGTCTCGGCGAGCGCGCTCGCGCAACGGTCGAGATCCAGGTGGTAGTAGCTGTCGCGGCCGTCGAAGGTGCTGCGGGTGGCCGTCACGAGCCCGCCGCCGCGAAGCAGCCGCAGGTGGTAGGAGACCAGGTTCTGCGGCTCGCCGACCTGCGCCACCAGCTCCCGGACCCGCAGGTCGCCGCCGGCGAGCGCGGTGAGCAGCGACCACCGCAGCGGGTGGGCGGCGAGACGGACGAAGGCGGGCGGCTCGGTGGCCATCCCCGGACAATACATCAACTGGGTTTGATGGAAAAGCCTGTCGTGATGGGGCGCGAGCCGAGCGAAAGGACGGCGGTGATCGTCGCGCTGGGGCAGGAACCGGACCACGCCGACACGTACCCTGGCGCCGCGGCTCGGCTACGAGGGCATGGAGAGCTGCAAACTGTCCTATGTGGACTTCCGGGTGTCCGCGACCGCGCTGCTGGGCGGAGAAGAAGGCCGCGGGTTCGCGCGGTGGCCGGGTGGAGTGAGCGTGGTGGGGCCCTCCATAGGTCCGCACCGTGTCGTCCCTCCAATCACGAGTGATGCCCCGCCAATCACGCGAGATGCCCCTCCGATCACGTCTGATGCCTCCCAGGACACGCGTGAAGCTCCGAACGGGCGTCCGCAACGCCCCGTGTCCGCCGGTGCTCCACGCGGAAGCTGTTCGGCGGCACCGTTTCCCCGCGCTCCCGAACCGGGCCATGATGGTGCCCGGCACCGGCGCACGCTACGGTGAGCGTCTTGGGCAACGCTCTGCGTGACGCCGGGGGTGGGGATGGTGACCACGCGTTCCGCGTTCGCGGTACGCGGGTTCCGCCTGCTCTGGCTGGCCGGCCTGCTTTCGGTGGTGGGGGACCAGCTGGCCAGGGTCGCCTTGTCGATACTCGTCTTCCAGCGCACCGGCTCCGCCGCGCTGAGCGCCGCGACCTACGCCCTGTCGATGCTGCCCGCGCTGGTTTCCGGCGCGCTGCTGTCGTGGCTGGCCGACCGGTACCCGCGCCGCCGGGTGATGGTCGCCTGTGACGTGGTCCGGGCCGGCCTGGTCGCGGTGATGGCCGTGCCCGCGGTGCCGCTGCCGCTGCTGGCCGTGCTGCTCGTGCTGGTGCAGCTGGCCGAAGCCCCGTTCTCGGCCGCGCAGGGCGCCGTCCTGCCCGAGCTGCTCGGCGGCCGTTACGAGGCCGGCCAGACCGTCCAGCAGGTCACGACGCAGCTGTGCCTGGTGCTCGGGTTCGCCGCGGCCGCGTTCGTGGTCACCGGCGTGGGCGCGCAATCCGCGCTGGCCGTCGACGCCGCCACGTTCGCCGCCTCCGCCCTGCTGATCCGCGCCGGCCTCGGCCGTCACCCGCCGCCGGCCGGTGCCGAACGCGAGGTGACGGGGTGGCGGCGGCTCGCCGCGGGCGCCGTGGCCGTCGGCCGGGACCGGACGCTGGGCACGCTGGTGTGGCTGGGCTGGCTGGCGTTGTTCACCGTCGTCCCGGAGGGGCTCGCGGTCCCGTTCGCCCACCAGGCCGGGGTGGGGACCGAATGGACCGGGGTGCTGCTCGCCGCGGAACCGGCGGGCGCGGTCGCCGGCGCGCTGCTGCTGCGGCGGGTCGCGCGGCCGGTCCGGGTGCGCGCGCTCGGCGTGCTGGCCGTCGGGACGTCGGCGCCGCTCGTGGCCTTCTGGGGCCGCCCGACCCTCGGCACGGCCCTCGCGCTGCTGTTCGTGTCCGGCCTCTGCTCGGCCTACCAGGTCACCGCGGGCGCCACGTTCGTCCAGCTGTCCCCGCCGCGGCTGCGCGGGCGGACGCTGGGGTTCGCGCGGACCGGCATGATCGCCGGGCAGGGGCTCGGGATCGTGGCCGGCGGCGTGCTCGCGCAGCTGGTCGGCCCGGCGACGGCGATCGCCTGGGCGGGGACCGCGGGAGCCCTGGTGGCACTCGCCGCGGCCGCGGCCTGGGCACGCCGCCGTCCGGACGCCGTTTCGGCCGCGCTGCCGGCCGAGGCCTGAGGTTCACCAGCCTTTGTCACGCATCGCGCGCTCCTTCCCGGGTGCAGGGGAGTGGGGTGGGGGTTCACCAGCCCTTGTCGCTCATCGGCGCGCCTTCCGTGCGGTTCGTCCGGTACCGGATACCCCCGAATCGTCCCAGCCGCCCGGTCGGGTCGCGATGCGGGGAATCACCTGACATCCGGCCGGGACGCGACTACCCTGGGCAATCGGGGGATCACCGGCGCGGGGGAGGCGCTGCGATGGGGGAAGACGTGGTCACCGGCGGGGGCCGGTCGCCGTCGGGGTGGAAACTGTGGTCGTTGCCGGGGCGGGTGCTGGTCCTCGTCCTGGGTGTGGACCTGCTGGCGGCCGGGGTGCTGGCGCTCGCGGCCCGCGCGGCACCGACACCGGAACAGTGGGTGACGGCGGGCTGGCTCGCGGCCGCGGCGTTGCCGCACTTGCACGCTTCGCACGTCATCGAACGCCGGCGCCGTGACCGCGCGGATACGCCGTACGTCGACCTGTGCAGCGTGTGGATCTTCGCCGGGGTGATCGTGCTGCCGCTGGTGCTCGAACTGGTGCTGGTGGGGGCGATCTACGCCCACCGCTGGGTGCTGGTCAACCGGTTCGACCCGGTCCGGCCCCCGCACCGCACGGTGTTCACCGCCGCCACGCTCGCGCTCGCCGCGGCCGCGGCGGCCGCCGTGCTGCAAGCGACGGGCGTCCACCAGCACCTCGCCGACGGAGCCCGCCCCGGCTGGGAGGAGCTGGCCGCGGTGATCGCCGCGGCCGCGGTGCAGTGGGCGGTCAACACCGGGCTCGTCGGCACGGCCATCGCCTGGACGGTCACCGTGGACCACCCGCGCCGGCTGCTCGGCAGCGCCGCGGACAACCTGCTGGAGGTCAGCCAGCTCGCGCTGGGCGTGTTCGTCGCGCTCGCGCTGCTGTGGTGGCCGCCCGCCGCGCTGCTGATGATCATCCCGACGTTCGCGCTGCACCAGTGCGTCCAGCTCGAGGGGCTCAAGCTCGCCGCGCGCACCGACCAGCGCACCGGGCTGCTCAACGCGATCGCCTGGCACGAGCAGGCCGCGCACGCGCTCGAGCGCACCCGCGGCCGCATCGGGGTGCTGATGATCGACCTCGACTGGTTCAAGCGCATCAACGACACCCACGGCCACCCGGTCGGCGACGACGTCCTCGCCGAGGTGGCCACGGTCCTCACCAGGGCCGTCCGCCGCGGGGACACCGTCGGCCGGTACGGCGGCGAGGAGTTCGCGGTGCTGCTGCCCGACGTCGACGAAACCGAGGTCCGCACGATCGCCGAGCGGATCCGGCTGCGGATCCGGGCCCTGCGGATCACGGCGCCGACGGGCGAGCCGGTGCGGCTGTCGGCGACGATCGGTGCCGCGCTGCACCAGGCGCAGCCGGGTGCAGGCCTCGACGAGATGATCCGGGCGGCCGACGACGCGCTGTACGCGGGGAAGAAGGCGGGCCGGGACCGGGTGGCGGTCGCCGGCCGGTGAGCTCGCCTCGTCCTCAGCTCGTTTCGCGGGCTTCCAGGTGGTGCGGCGCGACGATCGACCGCGGCGGCTCCGGCGCGGCCTCCTGCCGCGCCAGCCGGTCCAGGGCGAGCTCGGCGATCCGGTCCTTGTCCGGTGCCACCGTGGTCAGCGCCGGCACGCTGAAGCGGCCGTCCTCGATGTCGTCGAACCCCACCACGGCCAGGGACTCCGGCACCGCGACCCGTCGGTCGGCCGCGGCCCGGAGCGCGCCGAGCGCCAGTTCGTCGGTGAAGCAGAAGACCGCGTCGGGCGGCTCGGGCAGGTCCAGCAGCCGCAGCATCGCGCCGTGGCCGTCGGCGCGGTGCAGGCGCCGCACCGGCACCTCGAGCTCCGGCGACGCCGGTAGGCCCGCCTCCGCCAGCGCCTGCCGGTAGCCGGCGAGCCGCTGGCGCGCGGTCGCGTTCAGCGAGCGCGGCTGGATGCCCAGGGCCGCGACGCGGCGGCGGCCCGAAGCCAGCAGGTGCGCGGTGGCCTCGCGGGCGGCGGCGACGTTGTCGATGGCGACGTGGTCGACGCCCGCGGCGCCGTCGTGCTCGCCGAGCAGCACCAGCGGGACGGGGTCGGTGCGCGCGGCCAGCTCCGCGGGCGCCACCGCCCACGGGCTGAACAGCACGCCGTCGACCAGCTGGCTGCGCCGGCCGTGCAGCAGTTCCTTCTCACGCTCGGCGTCGCCGTCGGTCTGGTCGATGAGCACGGTCAGGCCGCGGGCGCCGGCGATGCGGACCGTCCGCGCGGCGAGCTCGGCGAAGTACGGCGAATCGATTTCCGGGATGACCAGCGCCACCAGCCCGGTCCGGCCGCGCCGCAGGGTGCGGGCGGCCAGGTTGGGCCGGTAGCCCAGCGCGTCGATGCTCGCCTGCACGCGTTCCCGGGTCGCCGGGGCCACGTACCGGAACCCGTTGACCACGTTGGACACCGTGCGCACCGAGACGCCGGCGTGCTCGGCCACGTCACGCAGTTTCGGGTTCACCGGCGCAGCGTACCTCTTGCAACGTGGCATGCCACGTTGCAAACTGGCCGGGCACGCCGTCGTGTCCCCCTGAGGAGGCCTGGATGACCGCCCCGACCCTGCCCGCCGCCGAACTCGCCGCGTTGACCGCACGCCTGCGGGCCGACGGCATCATCGGCCTGCCCGGTGCCTTTTCCCGCGACTGGGTGCGGCAGCTCGGCGAAGACATCGACACGGCGTTCGCCGAGGCCCGCGCCCGTCCGGACGGCGCCGTCGGCCGCGGCCCGAACCGCTTCTACGTCGAGATCCACCCGGAGCAGCTGCGCGGGTTCACCGAGCTCGTCAGCCACCCGTGGATCACCGCGGTCGCCGAGGCGGTGCTGGGGCCGGAGTACCGGATCGTCGAGGTGGGCTTCGACGTCCCGCTGGCCGGCGCGGCCGACCAGCCGTGGCACCGGGACTTCCCGATGCCCGCCGAAACCGCGCGCGAGCGGCGGCTGACGTCGCTGGCGGTGAACGTGACCGCCGTCGACACCGAACCGGACATGGGCCCGTTCGAGATCGCGCCCGGCACGCACTGGGACGACGGGAGCGCCTTCGACCACGGCATGTTCCCGCCGCGGGAGGCGTACCCGCGCTACCAGGAGCTCGCGACGCGCAAGTACCCGCGGATGGGTGACATTTCGATCCGGTCGGCCCTGACGGTCCACCGCGGCACCGCGAACCACTCGGCCAAGGCCCGCCCGGTGCTGGTGCTGGGCCTCGACGCGCCGGGCGCGGGCAACGACGAGCGCCACGACACCGCGGTGACGAAGCGGTTCTGGGCGTCGTTGCCGGAATCGGTGCGCGCGCACCTGGCCTGCCCGGTCGTCGACATCCTGACGCCGATCACCCAGAAGCACACCATCGAAGGTCTGGTGATGGGCGTCTGATGTTTGCCGGTCCCGGAGGCGGGCACCTGGTGGCCATGGCTGATGCAGGGATCACCGAAATGACCGGCCGGGCCGGCGTCGTCGCGGCGCTGCGCCGCGTACTGCTCGCCTTCGGGGTCGGCGGTGCGCTGGCGTGCCTCGCCTGGATGGCGTTGTGGCTCGCCATGCACGTCTAGGACTTCAGGCTCCGGCCACGAGCGTCACGCCGTGGCCGGAGCCTGATCTCACTGGCAGGCTTCGCAGTCCGGGTCGTCGATGCGGCAGGCGGCGCCATCGGTGAGCGGGAAGTCGAAGTCCTCCAGCTCGGGCACGGCGACGGACTCTTCCGGAGTGGTGGTGGCGGACATGGCCCTCCCTTGTGGACGAACGGTTCTCCTGTGTGTAGCGCCGAAGATCGCCGCGCATTCCGTGACGCGCGCCACAGCTCGGCCTTCGAGGAGCCGGACGAAGCCTTTGCTCGGCGGAAGGCCGGAGATCTCCCGGACCGCGGGTCGGGGCGGATCCGGGTTCGCGCGGCCCGGCGTGGGTAGTCCCCTTGTGAGAGGAGCACGGACTCGGCGGAAAGGTGGCTGCTCGTGCCGCAGTGGGTGGAGGCGGGGTTCTGGGGGCTCGTCGGCGGGATCGCGCTCGTGCTCGGCGCCGCGGTGGCCTGGTGGGTGCGGGTGCCGCGGCGGGTGGTGGCCGGGATCATGGCCTTCGGGGCCGGGGTGCTCATCTCCGCGCTCGCCTTCGACCTCGTCGACGAGGCGCAGCGGGCCGGCGGGCTCGGGCCGACCGCCGGTGGCTTCCTCGGCGGCGCCGCCGTCTACGTCCTGATCAACGTCCTGCTGGCCCGCCGGGGTGCCCGGCACCGCAAGCGCTCCGGCGACCAGCAACCGTCCGAACAGGACACCGCGGGCAGCGGGGCCGCGATCGCCGTCGGTGCCCTGCTCGACGGGGTCCCGGAGTCCGTCGTGCTCGGCGTGTCCCTGCTCGGCGGCGGGGGCGTCGGCGTCACCGTGCTGGCCGCCGTGTTCATCTCGAACGTCCCCGAAGGCCTCTCCAGCGCCGCCGGCATGAAGACGGCCGGCCGCAGCGCGCGGTACGTCTTCGGCGTCTGGATCGGCATCGCGCTGGCCAGCGGGGCCGCGGCCCTCGTCGGCAACCTGCTGCTGCGGACCGCGTCCCCCGCGACCGTCGCCGCCATCACGGCCGTGGCCGCGGGGGCGATCCTCGCGATGATCGCCGACACGATGATCCCCGAGGCGTTCGAACGCACCGAGCTCTACACCGGGCTGCTCGCCACCGTCGGCTTCCTGACCGCCTTCGTCATCGAGCACGCCGGCTGACCGCGACCGCGACCACGACACCGGCCGCGGTGAACAACGCGGTGGCCACCGGGCTGAGGTACTTCGACAGGCTCGGCGCCGTGCTCGGGCCGGCCAGCCACGTCGTCAGCACGCCGGCGTAGACCGCGGCGAGGGCGGCGGCCCACAGGCGGTGCTCCCGGCGGCGCAGCGAACCGATCAGCACGACGGCGATCGGCACGCCCGACAGCAGGGCGAACTGGCCGGCCACCATGACCGGGACGGCCCAGGCCGCGACGAGCACGGCCTTCGAGGTGCGGGGCGGGGTGGTGACAGTCATCGTCTTCTCCTCCGGGATGGCTCAGCGGGCTTCGGCGGTGGTCTTGAGGTCGGCGAGCCAGGCGTCGAGCCCGGCGGCCAGGTAGCGGAGGGCGGTGGCCGGGTCGGCCTCGATCTGCGCACCCGTCCAGCTCTCCTCGGTGCGGACGAGCACGCCGCCGCGCACCGGCGTGAAGGTCCAGACGTGCACGCCGCGATCGATGCGCAGCCCGGCGCCGATCGCCGGGCCGGTCCAGCGGACGCAGCGGCCCGGCTGCACCTGCCCGACGGTCGAGGTGATGACCAATGTGGTCGCCGGGGTGGTGGGAGTGGGCGGGGCCGGTGTGGTCCAGCGGAACCGCGAACCCG
Organism: Amycolatopsis sp. NPDC004169; assembly: GCF_040610315.1. NCBI lineage: Bacteria > Bacillati > Actinomycetota > Actinomycetes > Pseudonocardiales > Pseudonocardiaceae > Amycolatopsis > Amycolatopsis sp. NPDC004169. The sequence continues at coordinate 31,181 of NZ_JBEXMD010000032.1, read as the reverse complement.
GGCGCAGCGGGCCGGGGTCGAGCCGCCGCGCACCGGTGACGGCCTGCTGCCAGGCGGGCCAGCCGGCCACGTCGGTGTGCAGCCGCCAGACCGCGGTGGCCGGCGCCTCGACCAGCGTCTGCGTGCGGTGGTGCAGCTGGGCGGCCGGATCGATGCCGGCGCCGCGGCAGCTCAGTGACGGGGCCGGGGTGGCGCCGGCCGCGACGGCGGTGCCGACGAGTCCCGCGGTGACCGAGAGCGTGAGCAGGGCGGCGCGGAGCCGGGTGCCGATCATGGAGTCCTCCATTGGTTAGCGCCTGTCGTGATGGTTAGAAGCTATAACCGTAGAGAAGTGAGTGTCAATAGGAAACGTGATAACCTCTAACGGTGACGAGCGAGAGCCCTCGAGAGCGCTATCGAGCCCAGGTGCGCGAAGAGATCAAGCGCCACGCGTGGGAGCAGATCGCCGAGGCCGGGGTGCCCGCCCTGTCGCTCAACGCGATCGCCAAGCAGGTGGGCATGAGCGGCCCGGCGCTGTACCGGTACTTCGCGAGCCGCGACGAGCTGATCACCGCGCTCATCCGCGACGCCTACCGCAGCCTCGCCGACACCGTCCGCGCGGCGCGCGACGCCGGGGCGGACCTGGCCGCCCTGGCGGCCACCATCGGCGGCTGGGCGCGCAGCGACCCCCAGCGGTACTTCCTCATCTACGGCACGCCCGTGCCCGGCTACCACGCGCCCGGCGACACCACCGCGATCTCGTCCGAAGTGATGGCGGCGCTGATCGAAGCCTGCGCCGAAGAGGCGGGCGAGGAGCCGCCGACGTCGTTCGACACCCACCTGGAGACCCACCGCGAATGGGTGGGTGGGCACCCCGCGCCGCCCGCGGTCCTGCACCGTGCGCTGTCCTTCTGGACCCGCCTGCACGGTGTGCTCTCCCTCGAGCTGGCCGGCCACTTCGCCGGCATGAAGTTCGACCCGGACCTGCTGATCACCGAGGAACTGGCCGCCCTGCGGCCGCGGTGACTCAGCCGGTCTGCTCGCGGATCCAGTCCGCCACGACGTCCACCCTGGCGATCGTCTCCGGCCCGGGCTGCGGGCACGGCGGCCCGGTGTTGACGATGGCCACCAGTGTCGCGGTGCGGTCGTCGTCGGAGACGAAGAACGGCCCGCCGGAGTCCTCCGGGCACGGGCCGTTCTCCACCGTGCGCTTGCCCACCGGCTGCGCCTCCAGGGTCACCTGGCCGACGCCGGACACCGTGAAGCGGCCGCGCTTGAGGTGGTCGGACGGGCCGAGCACGGTCGCCGAGAGCGAACCCCACCCGGCGAACTGGAGCTGCCGGCCGACCGGCGGCCGGGTCGTCGCCAGCGCCACCGGCGTGACGTCCTCGACCGGGCGGCCGAGCTTCGCCACCGCCAGGTCGTTGACCGGTGACTGCCGGACGTCGACGACCTCGGAGGTGTACCCGCCGGGGTCGCTGTCCTTCAGCCGCCCGACGGTGACGGTCATCGTGTACGGCGGCCGCCCGCCGATCCGGGTGTCCTTCAGGTCGTGGAAGCAGTGCCCGGCGGTGACGATCCACTGCGGCGCGACCAGCGACCCGCTGCAGGCGCCGCTGCGCACCCCGCCGCCGGGGACGGGGATGTCGTCGGAGGTCAGCTTCGCGTTGAACGGCAGGACCGGGCTCACCGCCGTCCGGGTGGCCGTGGCCGTCGGTGCCGCGGCCGGGCCGGTGGCCGCCGGGTCGGGCAGGCTGTTCCCGCCGGCCGCGGCGGCCAGGACCGGGCCGCTGAACGGCACCCCGGCCAGCGCATGGGCGAACGCGAGGCCGGCACCGGCCAGCACCGCGACCGCCACCGCTCGTGCCCGGAACTGCCGTCGTCGATCCGAAGAGGTCCTCACACCTCGAATACACGGGCGGGAGGCCGGAATGGTTGCGAGAACCGGGAAGCTCCCGTGTTCGCGCCGGTCAGGGGCGCTGCCCCACGGCGTCGACGTAGGTCTTCACGGTCACCGCGCTGTCGGTCGTGCCCAGGAACTGGTAGGTGGTGGCGTCGAAGACCAGCACGATCGGCTGCGCCTTCGGGCTCGAACCGGAGGACACCGGGAACTCGATCCCGACGCCGGGGCGGCCGGCGCCGTCGGTGACGTGGTCCAGGGCCGTCAGGCCCGGCACTTTCGCCGCCGCCTCGAACAGGGCCGCGTAGGACGCCGGCTGGAGGACCTGCTCGTAGGCGAGGGTGTAGACGGCCTTGCCGATGTAGCCGGCCCGGCCGGCGCGATCGGCTTCCTTCCCGTAGAGGTAGGCCAGCATCGCGTCGGCTGTCGTCGGCAGGTCCGTCCGGTAGATCGTCTTGGGGGTGCAGTCCTGGAGCGTCCCCTCCGCGCGCGGGTCGTTCGTGCCGTACATCGGCGCCTTGCCGTTGCGGCAGCCCCCCTCCTTGGCGCTGCCGATCAGGCTGTCACGGGTGCCGTCGACCGAGAGCCAGACTTCGCGGTTGGGTGGAATGGTGTATTCGGTCTTCACGTAGAGGAACTGGTCGGGGCGCGGCGGCTTCCCCGGGTCCTTCAGCGCGGTGTCCGCCGCCGCGGTGAGCACCTTGACCGGGTCGGCGTGCGCCACGGCGGGCCCGACACCGACCTGGTCGGCCGGGGCCAGCGTGACGACGGCGGTGATCGCGGCGGCCAGGCCGACCGAGGCGCCGCCGACCCAGACCCAGCGGCGTGACCGGTGCCGCCGTTCGCCGCGCGCGGCGGCCAGCAGCCGCTCGCGGGCCGGGGCGAGGTGTTCCGCCGGGGCGAAGCCGACGGTTTCCGCGCGGTCGCGGATCAGGTCCAGTTCATCCATGACCCGAGGTCTCCTTCACGAGGTCGAAGGCGCCGAGCTCGGCGCGGACGCGGCCGCGGGCCCGGCTGAGGCGGGATTTGACGGTGCCGACGGGAATGCCGAGCGCTTCGGCGACTTCCTGGTAGCCCAGGCCCTCCGCGGCGGTGAGCAGCAGGACGTCCCGTTCGCGGGGCCGCAGGGCGGCCAGGGCGCGGTCGAGCCGCACGCCCAGTGCCTGCGCGCTGACCTGGTCGGCGACCCGATCGGCGTGTCCTTCCTCGGCGGGCGGCGGCCCGACGGCCTGCCGGAGCTTCAGCTCGCGCACTTCCGTCCGCCGCTGCCGCGAAACGAGGTTCGTGGCGATGCCGTAGAGCCACGGCCGGGCGTCGGACCGCGCCGGGTCGAACTTCGCGCGCTTGTCGAAGGCGATCAGGAACGTGTCCGCGAGGACGTCGTCGGCGGTCGTCGGGCCGAGGCGCCGGGTCAGGTAGCGGTGGATGTGCCGCGAGTGGCGGTCGAAGATGACCGCGAACAGGCTCGGCTCGTGCCGCGACCGCGCGATCACGCTCGCGTCGTCGTCGGCATCGGTGTCTTCCGGGGTCATCGCCCGCCTTTCGATCCAGCCGGTGTCATGGGCTGTTCTCCGGCGGCGCGGGGTGGGTTCCGGAATGGGGGTGGCTCAGGCGGGAAAGTGAGACAGGTCACTCACGGGCAGCCCTCGGCGGTGTCGCCCGTCGCGAGCATGCGGCGGTTCGCCTCGCCGAGGCCGTCGGCCAGCGAGCGCAGCTGGTCCGGGGTGAGGACGTCGATCAGCAGCTCGCGGACCAGGGCGACGTGCCCGGGGGCGGCCTGCTCCAGCTGGGCCAGTCCTTCGTCGGTGAGCACGGCGTAGACGGCGCGGGGATCGTTCTCGCAGGCCCGGCGGCGCACCAGGCCGGCTCGCTCCAGTTGGCCGATCTGGTAGGTCAGCCCGCTCTTGGTGTTCGAGACCGCGCAGGCGAGCTCGGTCATCCGCAGCTCGTGGTCCGGGGCCCCGCTGAGCCGGGCGAGGATCACGTACTGGAGGTGCGAGATCCCGGAGTCCTGCTTCAGCTGCTGGTCCAGCCGCCGGTTGAGCAGCTCGTAGGTGCCGAGGAACGCGTTCCAGGCGCGCTTCTCCTCGGCGTTCAGCCACCGCGCACGACCCATGTCACAACGGTACCTGTTGTTCAAATTCGAACTCAAGGGGTACGGTCGGCTTGAGGTTCAAATTTGAACGCCCAGGAGCCGCCATGATCCCCGTCGCCACCGTCCGCACCCGCATGCGGGTTCCGCTGCGCTTCGCCGACGGCTACTCGGCGACGGCCGAAGTCGTCACCTTCGACGGGCTGGCCGACGGCGCCGAGCACGTCGCCCTGGTGTTCGGCGACCCGGTCCGGCCGCTGGTGCGCCTGCACTCGGAGTGCCTGACCGGGGACGTGTTCGGTTCCGCCCGCTGCGACTGCGGACCGCAGCTGCGCGAGGCCGTCGAACGCATCGAGGGCGCCGGCGGCGTCCTGCTCTACCTGCGCCAGGAGGGCCGGGGGATCGGGCTGTACGCCAAGCTCGACGCCTACGCCTTGCAGGACGCGGGCCTCGACACCTACCAAGCGAACACCGCGCTGGGCCTGCCCGAAGACGCCCGCGACTACACCGCCGCGGCGCAGATGCTCGCCGCGCTGGGCATCGCCGAGGTGGACCTGCTGACCAACAACCCGGACAAGGTCCGGCAGCTGCGCGACCGCGGTGTCACGGTCGCCGGGACGGTGCCCACCGGCGTCCACGCGACCCCGGACAACCTGCGGTACCTCGACGCGAAGGTCCGCCACACCCACCACACCTTGGTCCTGCCCGAACTGGCCGGCTGAAGTTAGGGTCGGGTCGTGACGGAGGCGATCGACCCAGGCGCCCGCGTGCGGTTCAGCGGCCGCTGGCCGTCGCTGAGCGTGCGGCTGCTCGACAACGCCGCGGTGGCCGAGGTGGACCTGCCGTCTGTCGACGAGCAGGTGCTGGTCCTGGTCAGCGCGGGGACCAAGACGATCGAGTCGCGCCACGGCGCCCGCTGGCGGCGCGCGGACTACGGACCCGGTTCGATCGGCCTGACCGCGCCCGGCCACCCGGCCCGCATCCGCTGGCGCGGCGAGGGCCGCACGCGGACCACCCACATCCACCTGCCTGCCGCCCTGATCGACCGCACGGCCCTCGACCTCTGGGGCCGCGACGCGAGCCGCCTCGGCCGCCCGGACGCCCTCCGCGTCGAGGACCCGGTGCTGGCGTCGGTGGCGACGGCGCTGGGCGCGGCGGCCGTGGCCGGCGCGGACGAGCTGTACGCGGAGTCGGCGGCCGCGTTCCTGGCCGTCCACCTGCTGACCCACCACACGGCGGCGCCCCCGCCGCGCGCACCCGGCCGCGACGAGCTGCGCACGCGCAGCGCGGTCCGGTTCATCCGCGACAACCACCACCTCCCGCTGACCCTGGCCGACATGGCGGCCGCGGCGGACCTGAGCCCGTTCCACTTCCTCCGCGTGTTCAAGGCGGCGACCGGACAGACGCCGTACCGCTACCTGACCCGCGTCCGCGTCGAACGGGCGTGCCGCCACCTGGAGCGCGGCGAGCTGTCGGTGACGGAGATCGCGCAGGCGTGCGGCTTCGCGACACCGTCGCGGTTCGCGGCGGCCTTCCGCGCGCAGATCGGGCAGTCGCCCTCGGCGTACCGGGCCGCGGTGCGCGGCTAGAGCAATAAACGGTGTCCCCGGCAGCAATCACGGGAAAGCGCCGCGCGGGCCGCAGCCGTTAGCGTCGCCGGGTGTCCACTCCAGAAACCCCCGTTGCCCTCACCGTCAACGGCGAGGCCGTGCGGCTGGCCGTCGATCCCCGGGAGTCGCTGCTCGACGTGCTGCGGGAACGGCTCGGGCTGACCGGCACCAAGAAGGGCTGCGACCAGGGCCACTGCGGTGCCTGCACGGTGCACCTCGACGGCCGCCGGGTCGTGTCCTGCCTGACGCCTGTCGTGCAGGCCGCGGACCAGGACGTCACCACCATCGAAGGCGTTGCCGGCCCGGACGGTGGCCTGCACCCGCTGCAGCAGGCCTTCGTCGACCACGACGCCCTCCAGTGCGGGTACTGCACGCCCGGGCAGATCATGTCCGGGCTCGCCTGCATCGCCGAAGGCCACGCCGGTGACGACGACCAGACCCGTGAGTACCTCAGCGGCAACCTCTGCCGGTGCGGGGCCTACGCCGGGATCGTGGCCGCCGTCCGGCAAGCCGCCGGGGAGGCCTGATGCGCCCCTTCGCCTACCTCGCGCCCGGCAGCCTCAGCGGAGCCGTCGCCGCCCTGCGTGACGCCGTTCCCGGGACCAGGGTGCTCGCCGGTGGCACCACGCTCTACGACCTGATGAAGCTCGGCGTCGAAACCCCGCCCGCCGTCATCGACGTGCACCGGCTGCCCGAACTCGCCACGATCGACGCCGGCGAGCGCGAACTCGTCTTCGGGGCCGGCGCCCGGATGGCCGACGTCGCCGAGCACCCCGCCGTCCGGGACGGCTACCCCGCGCTCGCCGAGTCGCTGTGGCGGGCCGCGTCGCAGCAGTTGCGGAACATGGCGACCGTCGGCGGGAACCTGCTGCAGCGCACCCGGTGCAGCTACTTCCGCGGCGGCTCCGATTTCCCCTGCAACAAGCGCGAACCCGGCAGCGGCTGCGCCGCGCGCGGCGGCCACGACCGCACCCACGCCCTGCTCGGCACCAGCGACGCCTGCATCGCCACCTACCCCGGCGACTGGGCGATCGCCCTCCTGGCCTTCGACGCGGTCGTCGACGTGGCCGGCCCGCGCGGTGACCGCACCGTCCCGCTGGCCGGCCTGCACGTCGAGCCGGGCGACGACCCGGCCCGCGAACACACCCTGGCCGCCGACGAGCTGATCCTCCGCATCCGCGTCCCGGTGACACCCGCCGGCCGCGGCTCGACGTACCTGAAGATCCGCGACCGCGAGTCCTACGCCTTCGCCCTCGCCTCGGCCGCCGTCGCCCTGACCGTCGAGGACGGCGTGGTCGGCGACTGCCGGATCGCGCTCGGCGGCGTCGCCACGCGGCCCTGGCGGGCCACGGAGGCCGAGCGCGTGCTCCGCGGCGCCCCGCTCACGCCCGGGAACGCCCGCCGCGCCGGGGAAATCGCCTTCACCGGGGCGCGTCCCGGCACCCACAATGGATTCCGGATCGAACTCGGCATCCGCACGGTCGCCGACGCCGTGCGCACGGCCGGGGAAAGGGCTGCCCGATGACACCACGTGCCGACGCCGTCGAGAAGGTCACCGGCCGGGCCGCCTACGGCACCGACCGCGTCCCGGACGGCCTCGCCCACGCGGCCCTCGTCCCGGCGCGGATCGGCCGCGGGCGGGTGTCCCGGGTGGACACGGCGGCGGCGGAGGCCGTGCCCGGCGTCCTGCTCGTCGTGACCCGGTTCGACGAGGCCGAGCTCACGGGGCCGGGCTTCATCATGGGCGGCGGCTTCTCCTTCCAGAGCCTGCAGCCGCTGCTGGACGACCGCGTCGCCTACCGCGGGCAGCCGATCGCCCTGGTGGTCGCCGAGACGCCGGTCGCGGCCACCGAGGTCGCCGAGCTGGTCACCGCGGACTACGAACCCGAGCCGGTCGCCGTCGACCTCGACGCCGAGGGCGCGACCACCCTGGTGCAGGAAGAGGCGATCCCGCTGCCGTTCCTGGCCGACATCAAGGTCGGGGACGCCGACGCGGCCTTCGCCGCCAGCCCGGTCCGGATCGACCACACCTCCGAGCACGCGGCCCAGCACGCCGTCCCGATGGAGCTCAACGGCGGCGTCGTCGAGTGGCGGGACGGCACCCTCGTGGTCCACGAAGGCACGCAGAACGCGGCCGCGGTCCGCCACGGGCTCGCCCGGCAGCTCGGCCTCGACCCGGCCGCGATCGAGGTGCGCTCGCCGTTCGTCGGCGGCGGCTTCGGCCAGAAGAACTCGCTGCAGCCGCACCTGGCCCCGCTCGCACTGGTCGCGAAGCGGCTCGGCCGTCCGGTCAAGCTCGTGCTGACGCGCAGCCAGACCTTCCACAACGGCAGCTTCCGCCCGGCCACCCGCCACCGCGTCCGCCTCGGCGCGGACGAGACCGGCCGGATCCTCGCCGCCGTGCACGAGGTCGACCAGCAGACCTCCCGCCACGACCTGTTCCCGGCCATGCACACCGAAGTCACCTCGCGGCTGTACGGCTTCCCGGCCTTCCGCGGCCGGCAGCGGCTGGTGCAGACCGACGTCCAGACACCGGGTTACATGCGGGCGCCGTTCGAAAGCTCGGCGGTGTTCGCGTTCGAGTCGGCGGTCGACGAACTCGCCCACGTCACCGGCCAGGACCCGGTCGCGCTGCGGCTGGCCAACGACACGCTGACCGACCCGGTGACCGGACGGCCGTTCTCCACCCGGTTCCTCGCCGAATGCCTCCGCCGGGGCGCTGCCGGGTTCGGCTGGGCCGCCCGTGACCCGCGGCCCGGCTCGATGCGCGCCGACGACGGTTCACTCGTCGGCTGGGGCGTCGCCGTGGGCTGCTACCCGGGCCACATCGCGCCCGCCGTCGCCCACCTGACCGCCACCGCCGACGGCCGCGTCACGGTCGGTGTCGACGGCCACGAGATGGGCCAGGGCATCCGCTCGGCGATCGCGCTGCTCGTCGCGACCGACCTTGAGATCGACGTCCGGGACGTCGAAGTCCGCGTCGGCGACACCCGGTACGCCGCGCAGCACCTCACCGCGGGTTCGTGGGGCACCGCGACCGCGCTGCCCGCCGTGCACGCCGGCCTGCGCGAGCTGCGCAAGCACCTCGACGCGGCCGGCACCGGCGCGGTCGACGTCGCCGCGGCCGTCGCGCGGATCGGGCACCCGGTCGAGGTCGAAGCGGCCACGGTCGGGCCCGGGCAACCGGCGGAGGCCGTCGGGCAGGCGCGGGCCGGGCACCTGGCCATCTCCGGGCCGGTCTACCCGGAGTTCAGCACGTTCAGCTGGGTCGCCCACTTCGTGGAGGTCCGCGTCGAGCCCACGACGTGCCGGATCCGGGTGCCGCGGGTGGTCAGCGTCGTCGACTGCGGCCGGGTCGCGAGCCCGGTGACCGCGGCGAGCCAGGTCCGCGGCGGCGTGGTGTGGGGGATCGGCGGGGCGCTGCGCGAGGAAAGCCTCGCCGACCCGCGCACCGGCGGCTTCCTCAACGCCACGCTGGAGGAATACCCGGTCATGGTCAACGCGGACGTCGGGCGGATCGACGTCGACTTCGTGGACGAGCCCGACCTGCGGTTCAACCCGGTGGGGGTCAAGGGACTCGGCGAGGTGGCGATGGTGGGCGTCGCGGCGGCGGTGGCCAACGCGGTCCACCACGCAACCGGCCGGCGCCACCACCGGCTCCCGATCCGCCTCGACGACGTCCTGTGAGCCGGACGCGCCGTGGCTGCGCCGGGCCGGCCCCGGCGTGGCCAGGCCGGCGGGTGTCAGCGGCGTGAACCCACGGTGGCCAGCTGCTCGGTGATCTCCGCCAGCAGCTCGGTGGCCGCGTCGCCGAGTGCGGCCAGGTCGGCCAGGGTCGTCTCTTCGGTGCTCACGGGCACGGTTCTTCCTCCAGGGCCTCGTGGCGGGCGACCACGGCCGCGGCGAACGCGGTGTGCACCCGCAGGTACTCTTCGCGCCCGACTGCCGTGTCGGCCCATTCGTGCCAGCGGATGTGGGCTTCGGCGACGTCGACGTTCGCGGCTGCCGCCACCGTGGCCGGGGACGTGCCGGCGAGGATCGCGTGGTGCATCAGGGACGGGGACGAGCGGCGGGCGAGCTCGGCCAGCGCGGCGAGGCGGGCGAGTTCCGCGAGCGTGTCGGACGTGACCGGACGCGGGCGCGGCCGAGGCACCGGACGCGAGTTCCCGAAGTTGTCGGTCAGGACGCTGGTCATCAAACGACTCCTGAGGCGGAAAGCGGCGAAGCAACCCGAACGGCGGAGGTTTACCCCGCTCGAAGCGGGGTAAACGCTGCCGCTGGTGATCTCCGTCTCACCGCATCGGGTGGACCACCCGATCGAGTGGCCCACCCGTGATCAGCTCGCCCGGACCGCCCCGCAGTGCCACGGGATCCGCTGCGGCCGCACGCTTTCCAGCGTCGGGACGACCGGGGCGATCGTGCCGTCGCGGCGGAACGTCAGCTTGTCGATCGTCGTCTCGCGGTGGGTGCCGTCGCCGCCGGGGATGCCGAAGCGGTGGTAGGCGAGGTACCAGTCGTCGGTGCCAGGGACCTGCAGCATCGAGCTGTGCCCGGTGCCGAGGACACCCAGGTGGGCGTCCTTGCTCAGGATCACGCCGCGGTTGGTGAACGGCCCGGTGGGGCTCGGCGCGGTGGCGTAGCCGACGCGGTAGTCCGGGCTGCGGGTGTCGTCGATGGACCAGCTGAGGTAGTACGTGCCCTTCCGCTCCACCATGAACAGCCCCTCGCGGAAGTCGGTCAGGCCGTCGAGGCGGGTGATCTTCGCCGGGTCGTAGGACACCATGTCCTCGTCGAGCGGGACGACGTAGGCGTTGCCGTTGCCCCAGTAGAGGTACGGCTGTCCGCTGTGGTCGATGAACACCGCCGGGTCGATGGCCTGGCCGCCGTCGGGGTTCTTCGCGATCAGCGGCTTGCCGGAGTCGGTGAACGGGCCGGTCGGGGAGTCGCTCACCGCGACGCCGATCTTCGCCTCGGCGCAGAAGTAGAAGTAGTACTTCCCGCCGCGCTTGGCGATGGTCGGCGCCCAGGCGTTCTTGTCGGCCCAGCTCACGTCCTTGCCGAGGTCGAGGATGACGCCCTCGTCCGTCCAGTCGACGAGGTTCTTCGACGACCACGCCGAGAACTTCGTGCCGCTCCAGCCGTCGAAGCCGTCGGTGGTCGGGTAGAGGTAGTACGTGTCGCCGAAGGCGACGATGTTCGGGTCGGCGTGGTACCCCGGCAGGACCGGGCTGCGCACCTCGTGCGCCTCGACCGTCCACACGCGACGCTCGCCGCCCGCACCGGTCACGGTGAACTGCTTCGGCGACCTGAGGTCGACCGGCTTTCCGTTGTCCGGCCTGATGCTCGCGCCCGGCGCCAGGTCGAACTTCGGCGACAGCCGCCGCAGGTCGGTGCCCGGCTTGACCGGCAGCACGACCGTGCCGGCGCCGGCGTCGACGACGGCCGGCGTCTTGAGCGCGTCGAGCTGCACCGAGCGGATCGCGGTGCTGTTCGACGGGAGCGTGGCGACCTCGAGCCCGGACAGCGCCCGGTTGTACAGCCGCACGTCCTTCATCTTGCCGGTCAGCGTCCGGTCGCCCGCGTACACCGAGCGGCCGAGGTAGTTCGCCGCCGTGACGCCGCCGCCGAGGTCGGCAGGCTTGATCGTGGCGTTCTGGTTGCGGCCCACTTCGACGCCGTCCAGGTACAGCACCTCGACGCCGTTGCCGACCGTCAGGGTCACGTTCTTCCAGACCCCGCGCGGCAGCCCGCCGCCGGCGTCGGCCGCCTGCTCGGTGGTCCAGTTGCCGGTGGCGATGGCGCCGCGGAAGCCGCCGCTCGCGGTACCGCCGGTGGTGAAGAGGTAGCCGTTGCCGGTGCCGTCCTCGGCCGTGTTGCCCAGGCCCCACAGGAAGTACGGCGTCTGCTGGTTCGGATCGACCAGGACGTCGGCCGACACGGTCGCCGCGGAGGCGCCGGTGAGCAGGTTGTTCGGCAGCTGGACGTGCCCGTTCTTGCCGCCGAAGGCCAGTGCCCCGTCACTCCAGCCGACGTCACCGGCGAGGGCGCCGTCGTAGCCGTGGCCGGTGGTGTCGGCCGCGACCGTGCCCGACTTCGCGTCGAGCGGCCAGTGCGCGACCAGGCCGTTCGCGTCGGCCTTCGCCGGCGCCGGGGGTGCGCTCAGCCGGTTCATCTCGGCCTGCGTGACCGGCAGGACGGTGCCGTGCCGGGGCGACGCGGGCAGGTGCGCGCCGGTCGACATCGTCCACTTGCCCGAGTCCAGGTCGGTGGTCTCGAACGGGACGTACCCGCGGCCGCCGAACTCGTCGATGAACAGGTACCACTTGTTCTCGGTGTTGGACTTGAACCCGGTCGGGCCTTCGCCCGCGGACAGGCCCGGGCTGGTCGCGGTGGCCTTGCCGATGCAGTCGGCGACGAAGCCGTAGTGCGGGTCGAGCAGGTCGGTGGCCTTCTCCTCGGTGATGAACTTGCTGCACGGCGTCGAGGAGGTGTTGTTGCGCTCGTCCTTGGTGAACCGGTAGTAGGTGTCCTGGTTCTCGATCACCGTCGAGTCGATCACCGAGTAACCCGGGTCGATCCACACCTTCGGCGCGCTGAAGGTGACGAAGTCGCGCGTGGTCGCGTACATCATCCGGTTGTAGCTGTCGCCGAGGTGGTTCGGGTCGTTCTCCGCGTACAGTTTCGACGCCCAGTAGACGACGTACGTGCCGCGCTTGGCGTCCCAGAAGGCCTCCGGGGCCCACGTGTTGCCCGCGGTCGGCGGGGACACCTCGACGCTGCGCTGGCGGGACCAGTGCGCCAGGTCGGTCGACTCCCAGACCATGATCGACCGGCTGCCGGTGCGCTGGGCGGCGTCCCAGCCGCGGCCGGCGTAGATCCGCAGGTCGGTGGCCAGCAGGTAGAACTTGTCGCCGTCGGGGGAGCGCAGGATGAACGGGTCGCGCACGCCCAGTTCGCCGAGGCTCGACTTGAGCGCCGGCCTGCCGTTGTTGAGCTCGGTCCAGTTCAGCGGGTCGTTGCCCTTGCTCAGCGCCGAGTAGATCTGCTCGCCGTCGGAGGTGCCTTCGCCGGTGAAGTAGAAGAAGCTGTAGCCGGCCAACGGTTCCTGGACCGGCTTGGGGACGACGGTGGCCGTGAACCGCCGCGTGGTGCTCTCGCGGCCGAGGCTGACCTTCGCGGTCAGGACGACCTCGGCCGGGGCCGCGCCGGTCGCCGGCCGGGCGACCTCGCCCGTCGGGGTGATCACCGACGGCGCGGAGGACGTCCAGGCCACGCTGGTACCGCCGGGGCCGCTCGTCGGCAGCGTGAGGTTGCCACGGACGTCGTCGAGGCCGGTCACGGTCAGCGTGTTCGCGGCGGCGCGGACGCTGCCGCCGGCGGCGGGAGCCGCACCGGCACCGGCGCTGCCGAGGGGGACGAGGGCGGCCGCGACGGCCAGCACGACGCCGAAACGGCGCGGGGAGAACAACTTCATCGTTGTCGGTTCCTTCGGGGCCTGCGCATGTTAACGTTAACATGATTCGGGTACGCTGACTCTAGGTCGGCGTGGTCCCGTTGGTCAAGAGCCTTGCGGCCGGCGGGCCAGCAGCTCGGCGATCGCCTCACGCGGGTAGGGCGTCTTCCGGCTCTCGGTGTGGAGCGCGAAGTAGAAGTCGTTGACGACGGCGGCCAGCGGCGCGTACCGGCGGAGCAGCGGGGCCTGGTCCGCCACCTCGCCGGCGGCGCACGCGCGGACAAAGTCGTTGCGGGAGCGGGCATCCGGCCACGCGCGCAGGCCGCGGACGTGCCGGTTGAGCAGGTGGGTCAGTACGTAGGCCCGGTCGTGGGTTGCGTGGTCGGCGAGGAACTCCGCTTCGGCGTCCGAGAGGTCGAACCGCGAAGCCACGGTGAGGCCGAAGTCGGTGAGGTAGAGCCGTTCGCCGTCGGTGACGATGTTGGCGAAGTGCGCGTCGAAGTGCTGGACGCCTTGGGCGGCCAGGAATCCGGTGATGTGCCGCAGGTCTTCTTCGAGCGGGAGGTCGTCGCCCGGCCACCCGGCGAGGTCGTGCGGCAGGTACTCGAGGAACAGCACGAGATCGGTGGTGGCGCCGTCCAGCGCTTCCAGCCTGCGCCGCACACCGGCGTCGCCGTGCCAGAACGCGACGTCGGCGTCGATGTCGCCGCGCGGACGGGGCAGGCCGGGCAGGATCCGCCAGTGGTGCAGGAGCGGGAAGTTCGCGCACTCGCCGCCGCGGACCCACGCGGTCGTCATCAGGTGCGCTTCCAGCTCGCGCCAGGCGCCGCCGCCCGCGGACCCGACGCCGTAGTGCGACCACGGCGGCAGCCCGTAGAGGTCGGCCGTCGAACGGGGGTTCGCGAGTTCGACGTCGGTGAGCGCCACCCGCTTGACGAAGACCGGTTCCCCGGCCACCCGCAGCAGCCAGGACGACCCGCCGATGCCGGTGCCGAGCGGACGTGCCCCGGCGAGGAGGTCGTCGCCGGCTTCGGCCAGTGCGGCGGCGAGCCGGTCGTGCCGGGTGAGCCGGTCGGTCATGCGCGCACCAGCGGCAGGTAGACCAGGTCGACGAGCTCGACGAGCACGTCGTCGTCCACTGTGGCCAGTCCGTGGGTGAGGTATTCGTTGCGCAGCAGCACGAGGGCGACTGTGGCGACGCGGGGGTGCCGCGCGCCCGGCCGGGCCTCGCCCCGGTCCACCGCGCGGCCGACGACGGTGAGCCAGGCGGCCGCGCCTCCCTCGGCGGCCTGCTGGTGCAGCTGCTCGCGGAGCTCCGGTTCGTCGCCCACGCCGGTGAGGAGGCCGCGGAGCGCACGCGCGGCGGGCGAGGTCTGGCCGCAGTTGATCGCGCGCAGCAGCGCCAGTGCGTCCTCGCGGAGGCTGCCGGTGTCGGGCGGCTTGAGCGTGTCCTCGGCCAGGTGCCGGTACGCGGCGACGCCGAGGGCGGCGCGGTTCGGCCAGCGGCGGTAGATCGTGTTCTTGTTCGTGCCGGCGCGCTGGGCGACCCGTCCCACGGTCAGCCCGGGGTAGCCCGTTTCGGCGAGCTCGGCCGCCGCCGCGCGCAGGATCGCCTCTTCCAGTTCGGTGCCCCGGCGCCGGGTCTTCGGTGTCGCCATGGGGCTACTCTAGCGCTGTACGGTACGGTACGGACCGTACCTTAAATCTGGGAGGCAGACATGCGGGCCAAGGGCATCGGCTACGACACCGGACTCGAGACCGGCGGGCGGTTCAACCGCCCGTTCGACCCGGACCTGGTGCGCCGCGAGCTGGCGATCATCCGCGACGACCTGCACTGCACGGCGGTGCGGCTGATCGGCACCGACCTCGACCGGATCGAGTTCGCCGCCCGCGAGGCGGCGGCGCTCGGACTGGAGGTGTGGTTCTCGCCGTTCCCCTGGGAACGCGACGAAGACGAGCTGCTGGCCCTCTTCGCCGACGGCGCCGCCCGTGCCGAGCGGCTCCGCGAGGCGGGCGCCGAAATCGTGTTCGTCACCGGCGCCGAACTGAGCCTGTTCTGCCGGGGCTTCCTGCCGGGCGGCAGCCTTCCCGAGCGGCTGGAAAACCTGCTGGCGTCACGGGAACTCGTCGCCGGGCTGCCGGAGCGGGTCAACGCGTTCCTGGCCCGCGCGGTCGAGGTGGTCCGGGCCCGGTTCGGCGGCCGCGTCACGTACGCGGCGGTTCCGCTGGAGCGCGTCGACTGGGCGCCCTTCGACATCGTCTCGGTGGACGCGCACCGCTCGAAGGAGGTCGAGCACATCTACCGCGAGGGCGTCCGGAACCTGGTCGCGGCGGGCAAACCGGTGGCGATCACCGAGTTCGGGGTGACGCCCTACCGCGGCGCGGCGGACCTGGGCGCCCGGTGCGGCGAAATCCTCGAGTACGACGGCGACGTCCCGGTCCGGCTGAAGGGCGAGTACACGCGGGACGAAGAGGAGCAGGCGCGGTACCTCCGCGAGCTGGTGGAGATCTTCACGGACGAAGGTGTCGACGCCGCGTTCGCCTGCACGTTCGTGTGTTACGGCCTGGTGCACCGGGCCGACCCGCGGACCGACCTGGACATGGCCAGCTGGGGCGTGGTGAAGGTGCTGGAGGAGGGAACGGGAAAGGTGTACCCCGACGTCCCGTGGGAACCGAAGGCGGCGTTCGGCGCGCTGGCCGAGTGCTACGGCTGAGCCGGCTATGGCATCCGATGAATTCTTGGCCAACCAGGGCGGCAACCGGGGTGGGATTGACAGAAAGCGCTGCCTCTTCTAGCTTCATGGCGTAAGACATCGGATGTCCAGCCCGGTTTTCCGGGTCCGTCCGCCGACCGATGTGCACCCCTGCCGAACAGCTCGTCAGGAAGGACACACCGACGATGCCGGAATTCCCCCGCCGGGCGGCCCTGCGCTCGCTCGCCGTCTCCGCTCTCGCCGTCCCGCTCGTCCTGAGCGCGGCGCTGCCCGCCGACGCGGCCCCGCTGTGGCACCCGAACCCCGCCACCGACGGCCTGAAGGCCTTCGAAGGGATCGAGGCCGACCGGGGCAACCACCACCCCGACCGCAAGTACGTCGTGGTCGAAGGCGACCACTACCGGTTCAACATCTGGAAGGACGACCGCGACACCACCGGCGGCGGCGACCGCCAGCGCACCGAGTCGAAGGGCATGGTGCAGAACGGCACCACGCTGAAGATGCACAACGGCGAAACCTGGACGCTCTCCTACGAGATGTACATCCCCGCGTCCCTGCACGGCACCAGCAAGTTCACCCACATCTTCCAGACGAAGACGCCGTCGACCAACGGCGGCCCGTGGGTGACGCTCGACCTGACCCGCAGCGGCAGCAAGGAACAGCTCAACGCGCGCGCGTACGCCAACTCGGGGTCGCCGAGCATCGCGGTCACCGACCTGGCGCCGTTGCGGGACAAGTGGATCACCGTCGAGTGGACGTTCACGCCGGGCTCGAAAGGCAAGGCGGCCTGCGTCATCCGCAACGGCACCGGGGCGAGCGCGCCGGTCGCCGCGCAGGGCAGCATGAGCAACGTGAACCTGCCCGACCAGGGCGACTACGTCCGTCCCAAGTGGGGGATCTACCGGTCGGTGCAGAGCGCGTCGTCCGACATCCTCGACACCTACCTGCTGTTCCGCAACTACACGGCGGCGCGCAAGTAGGGTGCGCGTTCGCCCGGCGAGGGTGACACTGGCGGCATGAAGGTCGTCGACGGGTATCCCGGCACGCGCCGCCCGCCGACGAGCCCGCCGGCCGCGCTGCGCCGCGGTCCGCTGCTGGTCACGGCCGTCTTCGCCGCTCTCGGCGGGGCCGTGACCACGGCGGCCGCGCTGCCCGCGTTGTGGCGGGTCTGGCAGCTGTACGCGATGCTGTTCGGCCTCGTGGCCGCGGTCGGGCTGGTCGCCGCCGTCGCGGCGCTGGGGTGGCCGACCCGCAAGACGGCGCACTTCGGCGCGTTCACAGCGGCCGCGGCGCTCGCCGTGTGGGTGATCAGCCGGCCGCTCGGGCTGCTGACGCGGTTCGACCCGTGGCAGCCTGCGGACACGGTGGTGGGCTTCACCGACGCCGTGGTGGCCGGGCTGGCCGGCCTCGCCCTGTTCGGCTTCCTCGTGGTGGCCCGGCGGCGAGCGCACCCCTGGCCGTCCACGGCGCGCCGGGTGACGGCGTGGATCGTGCTGTTCCCCCTGCTCGTGGCGGTGCTCGCGACCGGCGTGGCGGGCACCGTCGCGGCCGGCGAAAGCAGCACCGGGCCCGCCGCGTCGACGTTGCTCGACACCGGCCCCGGCACGTACGAGTACTGCCGCGCCGACGGGATCCCGCTGGCCATGGACATCCACCGGCGCAGCCCGGGCGGACCGCCGGCCCCGGTGGTGCTCCTGCTGCACGGCGGCGGGCTCGTCCTCGGCAACCGCAAGCTCACCGGCCCGGGCGCGCTGCTCTCCGGCTCGCGGTTCGGCTCTCTGCGGGACGAGCTGACGGCGCGCGGCTTCGCGGTCGCCGTGATCGACTTCCGGCTCGCGCCCGCCGCGCGGTGGCCTGCCCCGCTCGCCGACGCCCGGTGCGCGGTCCGGTTCCTCAAGGCCAACGCGGCCGCGCTCGACATCGACCCGGCCCGGATCGCGGTGGCGGGCACCGGGACGGGCGGCACCCTGGCGTCGCTGCTCGGCGTCGCGCGAGGTCGGGACAGCGGCCCGTACCAGGGGCAGGACAGCACGGTCCGCGCGGTGGCGGCGCTGGCGGCCCCGGCGGAGTTCGAGCTCGCGGGCCAGGACCCGCTCACCCGCGCTTCGGTGCTGATGGCGCTGGGGCGCGCGCCCTCGACGTGGCAGGCGGCGAGCCCGCTGACGTACGCCGGCCCGGGCGCACCGCCGTTCCTGCTGGGCAACGGGGGCCGGAAGTCGGCGGAATTCGCGGCGCGCCTGCGTGCGGCCGGGGTGCCGGTGACCGAAGGCCCGGTGTCCGACCGCTCGGTCGCGGACTTCTTCGCCTCGGCCGTGGGATGAGACTTGCCCTGGAGTGCGCTCCAGGTCCTAGCGTGGGGGCACACCGACCACGTCAGGAGTGCGTTCCATGGAACTCGGTTTCCACCTGCCCATCTTCGACATCGACGGCGGCACGCCCGCGATCGCGGGCGAACTCGCCCGCGTGGGCGCCGCGGCGGAGGAGGCCGGGGCGACCTGGCTGTCCTTCATGGACCACTACTTCCAGATCGAGCCGACCGGCCTGCCCGCCGAGTCGAACATGCTGGAGGGCTACACCACGCTCGGTTACCTCGCCGCGCACACGTCCCGGATCGACCTCGGCCTGCTCGTCACCGGCGTGACCTACCGGCACCCGGGCCTGCTGGCGAAGATCGTCACGACGCTCGACGTCCTTTCGGGTGGCCGGGCCGTGCTCGGCGTCGGGGCCGCGTGGTTCGAGCGCGAGCACCGGGGGATGGGCGTGCCGTTCCCGCCGCTCGGCGAGCGGTTCGAGCGGCTGGAGGAGATGCTGCGGATCTGCGCGCAGATGTGGGACCCGGCGAACAACGGCCCGTTCGAGGGCAAGTACTACCAGCTGGCCGAGACGCTGTGCTCGCCGCAGCCGATCAACCGGCCGAAGGTGCTCATCGGCGGTTCGGGAGAACGCAAGACGTTGCGGCTGGTCGCCCAATACGGTGACGCCTGCAACCTGTTCGGGTCATCGCCGGAGGACGTCGCGCACAAGCTGGACGTGCTGCGCCGCCACTGCGACGACGTCGGCCGCGACTACGACGCGATCCGCAAGACGATCCTGGCCAACAACCCCCGCCCCAACCCGGAAACCCGCGACGACTTCGTCCGGTCGATGGCCGACTACGCCAAACTCGGCATCCAGACGGCGATCGTCACGCCCACGACGGGCTCGCCTGCCGCGTGGATCGAGGGCATGGCCCCGACGGTGCCCCAGCTGGCGGAACTCTGACGTCCACAGTGGACACGTGAGGAATTTTCCTTCCGGGTGAACCGCTTCGCCGATTTGTCCGTGTGGACGGGTGAGGTGGCGACCCGAGAGGAGGGGCTGATGCCCCACGTGCGCACGACCGGACGACACCGCAAACCCGCGACGATCGGACTCGCCGCACTGGTGGGCGTGGCCGGAGCAACGGCCGCGGCCATCGCCCTGACCAGCCCGGCGAGCAACGCGGCCACGGAACAGTGCGGCGGTCTCGACGCGGCGGTGCAGAACAACCTGACGTTCATCGCGAGCCAGCGCACGGCTCCGGACGCCCAGTCGGAGGCGCGGATGGCGAACCGCCAGGCGGCGGTGGACCAGCTGGAGCAACGCCGCAAGGCGGCGGGGTGCGGGAACCAGCTGGCGGCGAACGAGGTGGCGGTGCAGTGCGCGGCGGTGGTGGCGTCGCAGGACGTGGCGGGGGAGGACGCGGCTGGGCGGAAGAAGGCCGCGGGCAAGAAGGGCGCCGCGGCCGAGGACGGGATGGCCGACGGCGCCACTGATGAGAACGGGATGGCGGCCGGAAGCGGTGCGGACGCCGAGAACGGTATGGGCGCCGGCAAGAACGGCATGGCGGGCAAGGAAGCGGCGGCGGCCGACAAGAAGGCCGCGGGCAAGAAGGCGGCCGATCAGAACGCTGCGGCCGCCCAGGCCTGCGAGGTGGTCCAGAAGTGCGTGGCCCAGGCGGCGGCCCTGGCGGACGGCAACGCCATGGCGAACCAGAACGGCAAGGCCGAGGAGAACGGCGCCGCCGTCGAGAACGGCATGGCGAACGGCAACGGCATGGCCGGTCAGCACGGAATGGCCGACCAGCAGGGGATGGCCGCGGAGAACGGCATGGCCGACCAGCAGGGTGCAGCCGCCGAGAACGGCATGGCGGCGGACAACGGCACGGCCGCCGAGAAGGAAGCCGCCGGTCAGAAGGATGCGGCGAAGCAGAACGGCATGGCCGGCGAGCAGCCGGGCGCGGGCCGGATCGTCCTCTCGGCGCAGGACTGCGCGGGCATCCTGAACTGCGTCGCCCAGGCCGCCGACCCCGCTGCCGCGGCGCAGCAGGGGATGGCCGCCGAAGAGAAGGCCAAGGACGAGAACGCGCAGGACCAGGGTGCGCAGGACATGAACGCCCAGAACAACAAGGCCGAGAACAAAGCCGGCACCAAGGGGGACGAGGCCGAACAGGCCGGCGCGGCCGCGGTCCAGTGCGTCGCCGAGGCGGTGGCCGCGGCCGGAAAGGCACCCGCGGGACGCTGACCGACCCCGAACCCCGGACCGGCGGCCCCACGCCCCGGTCCGGGCCGGGGGCTTTCAGCAGCAGCCCGGTGGCCGAGCCCACTGCAGCAACGGCCCGCCACCCGATCCGGTGACCCGCGGAAACTTCACCCCGTCCCCGTTCGTTCTCCCCACAGAGCGCAGTACCCTGGCGCCCGGACAACGACCGACGACAGCACCACGAGGCTTCAGTGACCACCGACCCGGCGGCCGAGGACCTGCGCGAGGCGGCCGACGAGCTCGCCGTCGCCGGGCAGCTTCCGCGCTTTCTGCTGATGTACAAGTTCGCCATCGAAGAACTGATGACGAAGCTGCGGATCCTCTCCGAAGAATTCGACTTCGTCCACCAGCACGACCCGATCGAGCACATCACGAGCCGGGTCAAGCGGCCGGAGGCGATCAAGGAAAAAGTGCGCCGGCGGGGGCTCGGCGGGGACTGGGTGTCCGCCGCGCACGTGCTCGACGACATCGCCGGGATCCGGGTCGTCTGCCCGTTCGTCTCCGACGTGCACGAAGTCGCCCGGATGCTCACCGCGCAGGACGACGTCGAGCTGCTGCGCACCAAGGACTACATCGCCACCCCCAAGGCGAACGGCTACCGCAGCCTGCACCTCATCGTCCGCATCCCCGTCTTCCTCTCCGACCGGGTGGAAAAGGTCAAGGTCGAGGTCCAGCTGCGCACCATCGCCATGGACTTCTGGGCCGCGGTCGAGCACAAGCTCTCCTACAAGTACCGCGACAGCGTCCCGGCCGACTTCGCCGGCGAACTCGCCGCCGCGGCGCGGACGGCGGCCGACCTCGATCGGCGGATGGCCGCGCTGCACGAACGGATCCGCTAGGGCCTCTCCAGCGCGTCCAGCATGATCCGCAGGCCGAATTCGAACTCCGCCTCGTGGTCGCACACCGCCAGGTAGGGAGCCGCCACGGTGACCGCCGGCAGCCCGGACGCCGAAAGGTCCGCGAGCCGCTGGACGCTGCCGCCGAACGTCGGTGCGGCGTCGACCTCGCGCATCAGCGTGCCGATCAGGAACGCCAGCACCGCCCGCAGCCCGTGCACCGCCCGGTCCGGCGGGTAGCCCGCCGCGAGCAGCGGCGCCAGCACCGCCTCCAGCGGGGTGAGCGCCGTCAGCGACGCGAGCCGGCGGGTGAGCACCAGTGGCGCCGCCCGGGGGTGGCCGAGCATCGCGGCGCGGAAGCCGTGCGCCAGCGCCGACATCGTCTCCCGCAGGTCCGCCCCGGCCGGCGCCGCCGGGATCGCGGCGAGCAGGACCTCGGCGATCCCGTCGAGCAGCGCGTCCTTGCCGTCGACGTGGTTGTACAGGCTCATCGGGTCGACATCGAGCCGCCGCGCCAGCTTGCGCATGCTCACCGCGGCCAGGCCCTCTTCGTCGACCAGCGCCAGCCCGGCGAGCAGGATCCGTTCGCGTGACAGGACGCTCTGGGGCGGCCGGCCCCGGCGGGCCGTCACGGCGTCAGCACCGCCGGCAGGGTTTCGTAGCCACGCAGGATGCGCGTCGACCGGCGGCGGCCACCGGGCAGCACGCGCAGGCCGGGGAACCGGTCGAAGATCGTGCGCAACCCGATCTCGCCCTCCATGCGCGCCAGCGACGCGCCGAGGCAGTGGTGGCGGCCGGCGCCGAACGACACGTGGTCGCGCGCCCCGGACCGGGTGACGTCGAAGACGCCCGGATCGGCGAAGACGCCCGGGTCGCGGTTCGCGCCCGCCAGCACGGTCGTGACCAACGCCCCGCCGGGCAACGGCACCCCGGCGACCTCGGTCGCGCGCGTGGCCACCCGGCCGGTCAGCAGCACCGGCGGGTCGTACCGGAGCACTTCCTCGACGGCGTTGCCCCACAGCTCCGGCCGTTCGCGCAGCACGGCGAGCTGCCCGGGATCCTGCGCGAGCAGGGCGATACCGCTGCCGAGCAGGTTGACGGTCGTCTCGAACCCGGCCGCCAGCACCAGGCCCGCGGTGGACTTCAGCTCCGTCTCGGTGAGGCCGACGCCGCCGTCGCGAGCCGCGACGAGCTTGCTGAACAAGTCGTCGCCGGGGTGGCGGCGCAGGTGGTCGAGGTGCTCTCCGAGCCAGGTGTCGAACTCGGCCAGCGCGGTCTCGACGTCGCGGAACGTGCGCCAGCCGAGCCCGAGGTCGAGGCTGGGCGCCGCGGCCGCCCCGAGCGAAAGCACCTTGCCCAGGTCGGACGGCGGCACGCCGAGGATTTCGCTGATCACCGTCACCGGCAGCAGGCCGCAGTAGGACTCGACGAGGTCGAGCGGGGCGCCGGGGTCGAGCGCGTCGAGCAGGCCGTCCGCGATCTCCTGCACCCGGCCGCGCAGCTGCTCCACCGCGCGCACGGTGAACACGCCGGTGACCAGCTTGCGGTAGCGGGTGTGCTCGGGCGGGTTGACGGCCAGCAGCGACGGCGGCCGCACCGGGTGCAGGTGCTCGCCCGCCGACCACTCGACGAGCCGGCCGAGCGCCGAGCCGTCGGACCCGAGGACGCCGACGCGGAAGTCCTCGCTGGAGAGCACCTCCCGGACGGCGGCGTGCGTGGTGGTCATCCAGCCGAACCGGGTGCGCGCGAGCGGGCCAGCCCCGCGGATCTCCTCGAACAACCCGGTGAGGTCCTGCCCTTCGGCCGCGGCGACCACCATCCGGCCCTGCAGGTCCCCGCGCTTGGCGCCGCGGCGCAGCACGGTCCGGGGGAGCGCGTGGCCGAGCCCCCAGCGCACCACGGGCTTCGTCCAGGCCAGGGCTCCGGTCATGACATCCCCCTCCGTCGGCGTACCTACAGTGTAGGTTATCGACGGCCGGGCGCGGGCTGTCCTGACTGCTGCCCGTCCGGCGCGAGCAGCACGCCCAGCGCGAGCAGTTCCGTCAGCGCCATCCCGCGCTCCACCAGGCCGAGTGGGATCAACGTCCACCACCGGCCGTCTTCCGCCGCCGCGACGACCACCGCGCCCAGGATCACCGCGAACCAGCACAGTGACAGCAGGGCCAGCACGATCGCCGTCCAGCGGCGGCGCGGTGACGAGGGGAACGCCGTGCGCGCCGCGACCAGCACCGCCAGTGGCAGCGCCACGAACGCCACCACGCTGGCGATCCGGTGCAGCGTGCCGCCGAAGTCCGCGCGGGAGACCGTGGCCCAGTCCGGCTTGGGGAACGCCACGATGACCAGGAGCCCGACTGTCCACAGTGTCCCCAGGATGGCCGCGGGCAGCGGGAGCCGCCGCTGGCCGCGCAGCACCGCCAGCCCGGCCGCCGAGCCGAGTGCGACCAGGACCACCGCGAGGTCGAAGACCCACTTGTGGTCGGACAGGCCGTATTCGCTGATCGTGCGGCGGGTGACGCTGATTTCGTCCGTGGGCGGGATGACCTGCAGCAGCAGCACCAGAGCCGCGCCGAGCACCAAGGCCGCGATGCCCGTCAGCGAAACCGCGACCGACCATCGTCGCGCAGGGAACGTGACCATGGACCGACGGTAGCCGACCGGTGGTTGAACTCCCGTGAAACGGGCGGAGCGGGTTGAACGCTGTACGACTTACGGCGGTGTCCGCAGCCGGATTTCCTCCACTATGGTCGCTCGGTTCCGGTACGTCCGTGCGTGCCGGCATGGTGTCGAGGAGGTCTCTACCTGTGGGGAATTCACCAAGACGGCTGGTGATGCTGGCTTCGGCCGTCGCACTGGCCGGCACCTTCGTCGCGTTGCCGTCGGGCACGGCGGGTGCGGCGCAGAACATCCTGCGCGCCGACAAGTCGGTGGCCCGCTCGTGCTTCGAAAAAGTGCTGCCCAAGGGCACTTCGGGCACCGATCGCCGGGAGCTGACCTCCACCGTGGACGGTCTGGTCCAGGCGCGGCTCAAGGCGACGCCGGGCGCCGAGGGCGACTGGGACGTCGCCGTCTTCGACAAGGCCACCGGCGCGGTCGTCGCCGCTTCGGCCGCGTTGCGCAGCCACGAACTCGCCGAGAGCTTCGTGAAGAAGGGGCAGGAGCTCGTCGTCCAGGGCTGCCGGTACGGCGGCTCGGCCGGGCAGGTCCAGCTCGGCGTCGACTTCCTGGCGCTGACGCCCCAGGGCACGCCGACCGGTGCGGCCGCGGCCGCGCAGCGCGCGGAGCTCGTCCGCGTCGAGACGCCCACGCGCGCCGACAAGAACAAGCTGACCGCACTCGGCCTCGACGTCACGGAGAAGGGTGACGCGACCGGGGTCGAGGTCGTGCTCGCCGGTGACGCCGACCGCAAGACGCTGAAGGACAGCGGCTTCAAGTCGAAGGTCATCGAAGCGGACCTGTCGGCCAAGTCGGTCCAGGACGCGAAGACCGACCGCCAGTACGCCGCGAAGACCGCCGCTTCGGCGCTGCCGTCCGGGCGGACCAGCTACCGGCACCTCTACGAGTACAACTTCGAGATGAAGGAGCTGGCCCGCAAGAACCCCAGCCTGGTTTCGGCGTTCACCATGCCGGAATCGACGTGGGAGGGCCGGGACGTCGTCGGCGTCGAAATCGCCACGGACGTCAAGAACGTGACCGACGGCAAGCCCGTCAACTTCACCATGGGTGTGCACCACGCCCGGGAGTGGCCGGCCGGCGAGCACGTCATGGAATGGGCGTACGAGCTGATCAACGGCTACGCCAAGGACCCGGCGATCCGGTCGCTGGTGAGCAAGACGCGCAACATCGTCGTGCCGATCATCAACCCGGACGGCTTCGAGATCTCCCGCGAGGCCGAGCCCAAGGGTGACTTCACGCGCTTCGACTACGAGATGAAGCGCAAGAACTGCAACGTCAACGACTCGCCGCCGCAGTTCGCGACCGGTGTCTGCAAGGCGAACCCGGGCGGCCGCGTGCGCGGCACCGACCCGAACCGCAACTACGGCGGCTTCTGGGGCGGCAACGGCGCCGAGCTGGCCTGGAGCGGCGACACCTTCCGCGGGTCCGCGCCGTTCAGCGAGCCCGAGGTCCGGAACGTGCGCTCGATCGTGTCCTCGCGCCAGGTGACGAACCTGCTGACGATGCACACCGTCGCCGCGCTGGTGCTGCGCCCGCCGGGCGTGGCGGACGTCCGGCCGCCGCTGGAGGAGCCGGCCTACAAGGCCCTCGGCGACAAGCTGGCCTCGCGCAACGGCTACACCAGCGAGCCGAGCTGGGCGCTCTACGACACGACCGGCACCACCGAGGACTGGTCGTACTGGGCCACCGGCGGCTGGGGCTTCACCATCGAGGTCGGCGGCAACGGCTTCCACGGCCCCTACGCCGACAGCGTCGTGGCCGAGTACGAGGGCCTGGCCCCCGCGGCCGGTGCCGGCAAGGGCGGCAACCGCCAGGCGTTCCTGGACATGCTCGGCAACGCGGCCGACCCGCAGCAGCACTCGACGCTGATCGGCTCGGCGCCGAAGAACTACCAGCTCAAGCTGCACAAGACGTTCCAGACGCCGACGTCGCCGGTGATCCAGCCCGACGGCTCCACCAAGCCGCCGATCTACATCACCGACGACCTGAACTCGAAGTTCACCGCCAGTGGCGGGCGCTTCGCCTGGTCGGTCAACCCGTCGACGCGGCCGTACGTGGCCGGCCGGTACGGGCGCGACCCGCAGGGTCCGGCGCAGCAGGGCTTCCCGGTCACCAACCCGGCAGGCGTGCCGCCGATCAACCAGAACTACCCGGCCGACCCGGCGGGTGACACGTTCACCTTCCACGTCGACGGCCTGCCGAAGGTCGACAACGGCAAGTTCAGCGTCAACATCAACTGGGCGAGCACGTCGACCGACTGGGACCTGTTCATCTACGACTCGGCGGGCAACCTGGTCAGCTCGTCGGCGAACGGCGGCACGACGTCCGAGCACGCCGTGCTGTTCGACCCGCCCGCGGGTGACTACAAGGCCGTGGTGGTCAACTACGACCAGGCGGACCCGAGTGCGGTCGACGACTGGACCGGCGACGTTTCGTTCTCGTCGCCGACCCCGCCGACGTACGGCACGAAGGAGGCCTACCAGCTGACCTGCTCCTCGCCGAGCGGCAAGCTCGTCGGCGTGGCGGACGTCTACGCCGACCGCGGCCAGACGGTCGACGTCGGCGAGGTCTGCACCCGCTCCGCGCACGCGCAGAAGCAGCGCGCTTCGGGTGGCACCCGGTAGTTCCGATCCGGTTCGTGAAGGCCTCCCCGCTGCCGCGGGGAGGCCTTCACGGCGTTACGGCGAGGGTGACACCGAGGACGACGAGAACGGTGCCCACAACGCGGTTGAGGGCCGGTTTCGCGTGGGTGTACCAGCGCTGGGTGGTGGGGGAGGAGAACAGCAGCGCCACGCTCAGGTGCCAGGCGGCCGACGCGGCGACGATCAGCGCGACGGCGGCGGCTTTGACGGCGGTGGGTTCGGACGGCGGCAGGGTCGCGGTGAGGACGCTGCCGAAGAACGCCGCGGCCTTGGGGTTGGTCAGGTTGCTCAGGACGCCGCGGCGGAAGGCGCTGCCGTGGGCGTCGGGTGGCGCGGTTTCCGCGTTCCGGGCGGTCAGCCACAGGCGGAGACCGAGCCAGGCCAGGTAGGCGCCGCAGACGACGCGGAGGGCGGTCGCGAGCCACGGTTCGCGGGCCAGGACGGCACCCAGCCCGAACACGGCCACGGAAGCGAGCAGCCCGCCGGCGGCGACGACGCCGAGCGCGACGGCGACCGCCGCGCGACGGGTGCCGGCCGCGGCGGTGTGCGCGATGAGCACGAAGTTGGGCCCGGGGGAGACGGCGGCCAGGAGGTAGGCGAGGAGGACGGTGCCGAGGGTGGCGGCCGGGCTCACGCCGCGCGGCCGCGTTCGCCGGTTGCGGCGGCGCCGCGGTCATGCGTGAACTTCGGAGCTGCGCGACCCGCCGGCCCCGGAACTGTCGGTGCGTTCCGGTAGCGTGGAAATCGGGGGCTGCTCATGCCGCCCGGCCGCCGCCGACCACCTGGTCGCGCATCGTGCGCAGCGTCTCGTGGTCCACAGTGGACGGATCGGCGGCCAGCCACTCGCCGATCTCGTGGAGGAACTCCTCCGGCGTCATCGGGGCCACCGGCAGGTCACCGGGATCCGCCGTCGTCAGCTCGCCGCTGCGGCTCGGGTACACGATCATCACGCCCCGCAGCGTCACGCCCGGCAGCAGGTCGCGGTAGGCCGCGAGGCTCTCCGTGAGCCGGCTGCCACCGCCGCGGAACGGGCGGCCGTTGCGCAGGAGCCTGCCGTCCTCCGCCGTCTCGTAGTGGCCCGGCAGCCACAGCTTCGACTCGATGAGCACCAGCCGCTTGCCGCACAGCACCGCGTGGTCCACGTCGGCGAACACCGAGCCCGGCCAGGCGAGGCCGTGGAAGATGCGCGCGCCCGGCAGCCGGGTCAGGTAGCCCTCGAGCAGGTCCGCGGTGAGCCGCTCGGCCAGCTCGTCGCGCTCGGTACCGGGGGAGCCGAACACCGTGCGGCCGCCGAACTCCTCGGCGTACGCCTCGCGCGCCTTCGCCGCGCGCAGGTACCCGCGGGCCAGCCGCTGGACCAGCAACGCCGTGCCCGCGGTCAGCAGCAGCCAGACGATGAGCACCGGGGTGCTGAACCCGACCCCGGTGACCAGGGGCAGCAGCACCAGCACCATCCCGGCGACCGCGACCACCACCGGCGTGTGCCCCGGCCCGCGGCGGCGGCCGTGGCGCATCCGGGTGTCCTCGCCGGCGAAGTGCCACCAGCTCAGGTCCTCGGCGTCGAGCTCGGGCAGGTCGGGGACGAAGCCGGGTTCGTCGCCGAAGCGCCGCCGGGGCCGCGGCCGGACCGGCACCGGCACCACGGCCGCGCCGACGGCGTCGTAGCGCGCGCGGGCCACCGGGTCGCCCAGGACCTCGTAGGCCTCGCGCAGCAGCCGGAACGTGCCGACCGTGCCGCCGCCGTCCGGGTGCATGGTCTTGGCCAGCCTGCGGTAGGCCGTCTTGACGTCGGCCGCCGTGGCGTCGCGGCGGAGGCCGAGCACCTCGTAGTAGTCGACGTCGGGCACGCGGGTGGTCACCTCCGATGGCTGCGCGAAGACTTTATGGGGTCGGGTCTCCGGGGCTTCCACCGCCTCGGCGGCACGCCAGGGTGATGGTCCTCGGTGCAGGTCACGGCGGTGTGAGGAGTTTCGCCGGTGACGGCGGGGGAATCGGGCGGCTTGCGGCGGTCCGGGTGACGACGTCCCGCGCGGCGGTGTCGGCTCGTTTGCGGTGGTCGTTCAGTGTCCACTGAGGACTGTTTGTCACTCGGAAGTGTTGCAACGCGGGAGAAGTCGCGGCCTTCGGTGACCGCTCGTAGTTGCAATCCACCCGAACGGCCCTGAACATGTGTTCGAATCCTCGGCTACGCTTGTGCCATGTCCTCGACCCCCCTCAGACGTGACGGGCCCACCGCCACCCCACCTCGGCAGCGGGCCCGTCACCCCCGTCGGCGCTCGCGCAGCAGGTATCGCTGCAGCTTGCCGCCGGCATTGCGCGGCAGCGTGTCGAGGAAGCGCACCCGGCGCGGGTACTTGTACGGCGCGGCAACGGCTTTGGCGTGCTCCTGCAGGGCGTGCACGACGTCCGGGCCCGGGGCGACGCCGGGCCGGAGCACGACGAAGGCGGTGACGACGGCACCCCGATCCGGGTCGGGCGTGCCGACGACCGCGCACTCCTCGACGTCCGGGTGCGTCAGGAGCACTTCTTCGACCTCGGGAGCCGCGATGTTGTAACCGGAGGAGACGATCATGTCGTCGCTGCGCGCCACAAAGCGGAAGTAGCCGTCGGGCTCGCGGACGTAGGTGTCGCCGGTGATGTTCCAGCCGTCGCGCACGTAGTCGGTCTGCCGGGGGTCGCCGAGGTAGCGGCAGCCGGTGGGGCCCTGGACGGCGAGCAGCCCGGGCGTGCCGTCCGGCGCCGGCCGGCCGTCGGCGTCCAGGACGGCGGCGCGGAAGCCGGGGACGACCTTGCCGGTCCGGCCGGGGCGGGCGTCGTCGCCGGCCGCGGAGATGAACACGTGCAGCATCTCCGTGCTGCCGATGCCGTCGATCAACGGCGATCCGACGGTGTCGCGGTAGCGCTCGGCCACGGCGGCGGGAAGGGCTTCCCCGGCGGAGACGGCGCGGCGGACGCCGGCCAGCAGGGTGCCGTCGCCGGCACCGAGGATCGCGCGGTAGGCGGTCGGGGCGGTGAACAGCACCGTCACGCCGTGCTGGGCGACGATCGAGGCCAGCTCCCGGGGGGTCGCGCGTTCCACCAGCAGGACCGACGCGCCCGCGCGCAGCGGGAACACCAGGAGGCCGCCCAGGCCGAAGGTGAACGCCAGCGGCGGTGTCCCGCAGAAGACGTCGTCCGCGGTGGGGCGGACGACGTGGCGGGAGAACGTGTCGGCGATGGCGAGCAGGTCGCGGTGGAAGTGCATGGTGGCCTTCGGTGTCCCGGTGGTGCCGGAGGTGAAGGCGAGCAGGGCGACGTCGTCGGCAGCGGTGGGCACGTCGGCGAAGGTCGCCGGGTGGCGGGCGCAGCGTTCGGCGAGCTCGGTGCCGTAGGCCACGGCAGGCAGGTCCGGCGGCAGCTCATCGAGGAGGCGCTCGTCGCAGAGGGCCACCGTGGGCCGGGCCCGGTCGACGATCTTGTCGAGCTCGCCGCGGCGGAGCATCGGCATCGTCGTGACCGCGACCGCTCCGGCCTTGAGGACGCCGAGCCAGCACGCGGCGAGCCACGGCGTGTTGGTGCCGCGCAGGAGCACGCGGTGGCCCGGCACGACACCGAGCTCGGCGGTGAGGACGTGCGCGATGCGGTTGGCGCGCGCCAGGACGTCGCCGTAGGTCCACGTCTCGTGCGGTGAGCGCAGGCAGGGGCGGTCCGGGCCGAGGCGGGCGGTGGTCTCGTCGAGCAGCGCCGTCGCGGCGTTGAGGCGGTCGGGGTAGTGCAGCTCCGGCAGGTCGAAGACCAGCCGCGGCCACTGCTCGGCCGGCGGCAGCCGGTCGCGGCAGAACGAGTCCTTGTGGGCGCTGGGAGAAAGCCTCATCGCCGCTCCTCTGCCTCGATCCGGCTCCTCCCGTGGAACGTAGCACTCGTTGCGACCGTCGAGAAGACGCAATGGCGTTCCGATGACGACAGAGATGGGAGGAGTATGTCGTTGGTTCGATAGCTCCCGGGTTTGCGGGGCCAAGGGGACTGCCGGTCACCCCGTCGTGAGGGCGCGGGAACCCGGTGTCGCGGGCGGCCGCCCGTACCTTTTCGATCATGGTCGAGACGCCCGAACCCCCGCCGACCCTGGCCGATCCGCGTGCGCTGCTGGTGGGCTACCTCGGCCACAGCGCCGCCGCCGTCCTGCGCAAGCTCGACGGTCTCTCCGAACACGACCTGCGCCGGAGCGTGGTGCCCTCGGGGTGGACGCCGCTGGGCATGGTCAAGCACCTGGCGTGCACCGAACGGTTCTGGATCCGGTACGTCTTCGCCGGGGAGGACGTCGACTTCAGCTGGCCCCGCACCGCCGAGCAGGAGTGGTTCGTCGCGCCGGAGGAACCCTCGGCCGACCTCACCGCCTTCTTCCTCGCGGAGCGCGAAAACTGCGCCAGGCTCGCCGCCGTCACACCGCTGGGGGCACGCGCCGCCCGCACGACCCGCCGCGGCGGTGCCGAAGAGCACCCCACCTTCGCGTGGGTCCTGTGCCACCTGGTCCAGAACTTCGCCCGGCACGCCGGGCACGTCGACATCGGCCGGGAGCTGATCGACGGGGTGACCGGCCGCTAGACGAGTAATGCGTAAGTCTGGGTGGTGACCGGAGACGGGCGAAGGATGTTCAAGATCCGTTTGTGACGACAGACCTGAACACCCTTCTCACCGCACTCTACGTCAAGATCGACGACCACCTCACCGGCAGGCGGCGGCTGG